>JBDTEK010000297.1:0-15846 GCA_039922575.1 Ginsengibacter sp. | reverse complement strand
AAATGTGGAGTCAGGCATGAGTTAATAGTTGGGGAGCAGGGAACTGAATTAAATTGTTTAACTGTTTAATTGTTTATTTAAAAAATAATTATGATTATTATTCCGCCTTATTTAAAGCCCGGTGATGCCATCGGAATGGTTTGCCCGGCAGGATATATGCCCGCTGAAAAGTATCAAACTTGCATTGAAACACTGGAACAGTGGGGGTTTCGCGTAGTACCCGGAAAAACTCTGGGGCACCAGTATCATTATTTTTCCGGAACGGATGAAGAAAGATTAAATGATCTTCAGCAGATGATGGATGATAAAAATATCAATGCCATTTTATGCGCAAGAGGCGGATATGGAATGGGAAGAATAATTGATGACCTGGATTTTAAAAAATTTAAAAAACATCCAAAATGGATCATTGGTTTTAGTGATATTACTGTGCTTCAAGGCCATTTATTTTCCAATTATAAAATCGCTTCGTTGCATGCGCCTATGGCTGCGGCTTTTAATGATGGTGAATCTCGCAATCAGTATATTCAAAGCCTGCATGATGCTTTGATTGGAAGAAAATTAGTTTATTCTACTGAGGGAAATTCATTGAATCAAAAAGGGAAAACAACTGGTATTTTGGTTGGTGGAAATTTATCACTGCTGGTAAATATTATCGGCACTTCTTCAGACATTAAAACGAAAAATAAAATTCTATTTGTTGAGGACGTAGGAGAATATATTTACAACGTGGACCGGATGATGTATCAGCTAAAAAGAAGCGGCAAACTAAATCATTTGAAAGGGTTGATATTAGGAAGATTTTCTGATATGAAGGATACAGGCATACCCTTCGGGCAAACAACACAGGAAGCGATTAAAGAGATTGTAAAAGAATATGGTTACCCCGTTTGTTTCAACTTTCCTGTAAGCCACGACAAAGAAAATTATGCTTTAAAAATAGGTGTGAAGTATAAATTGAGTGTTGATAAAAGCTTGGTAGAACTTAACGAAATATGAAAATGAAGAGAGCGTTGACCTTAGTCGCTTTTTGAGAATTATGCGCTGGGCCTTCCTTTGCGATTCCTTGGGCAGGTGCAAGCCAGCCTGTACAACGCTATTGTCCTAATATCTCATCCAACAATTTCTGTCTCAAATTTTGTTGTCGTGCAGGGGCAAACCTCGCAGTTGCCCTTTAATACACGGTTCCAGAATGCCCCCTTGACCACAATATCTGAATATGAAATCACTAAGAAGAGGCTCGTGTTGTTATTTGCAATATGAACCTAAATGAAATTGTAAGTTTTAGATCATAGAACGATATTTGCCACATGAAATTGAAAGTACTCCGCTTTTTAAAAACAACATTTATCCGTTTACACCTTCATGCGCTTTTTTTATGGCTGACCGGTTTTTTTCAGCAACTGCTATGGATGACACGGCTTTCAAAATGGGCGAACGATCATAAAAAAATTCCATTTAATGATTTTCCTTCTAAATGGGATTATAAGAAACGCTATGATCTTTATAATTATGTAATAGAAAAAGAGGGATTGAACACGGTGATCAATTATCTTGAATTTGGTGTAGCTGGCGGCGAATCATTTAACTGGTGGATGACAAAAAATGAGAATGCAGCATCACATTTTTATGGTTTTGATACTTTCACCGGCTTACCTGAAGATTTTGGCCAGTTTAAAAAAGGCACTTTTAATACCGGCAAGAATATTCCTGAAATAAAAGATAAAAGAGGACAGTTTTTTCAGGGATTATTCCAACAAACATTACCGGGATTTTTAAAAAGTTTTGACAACCGGAACAAAACTATTCTAATGCTGGATGCTGATCTATACACCGCTACCTTGTTTGCTCTTACCAGCCTCGCTCCTTATTTAAAAGAGGGAGATATTATTTTGTTTGATGAGTTTGTAGTGCCCACACATGAGTTTATGGCGTATAAAAATTTTATTGAATCTTATTATTTCGATCTTGAATTAATTGGCGCTGCTAACAATTATTATTTTACTGCTTTCAAGGTGAAAAACTCTTTGTCAGCAATCAATTAATACTGATGTATTTCCTTAATAAGGCAATTTAATTGTATTGAATGGGTTTCTCACCGGTAAACGAAATTCTGACCCCAACCGTGGAATACAATGGTTATTCATTTATAATTTTACCAGGTATTATTTCATCAATTTATCCAATATCGGCGTTTTCACACCTGTTATTTCTTTTTGCCGCACCTCATTAAGTTGTTCAAAAACAGTAATAGTATTCTTTCCGGTATTCAACCAGCAGCCGGGTAAATATAATGTTTGTTGTGGTCCTGTTTTCCAGTACCGGCCAAGGTTGTGGCCATTTACAAAAACAATTCCCTTTCCCCATTTACTCATGTCTAAAAATGTATCTCCGGTTTTTAAAAGAGTAAATGAACCATTGTAGATTACAGGATGGTTTTCATTGTATTTATTTGTGAAAGATTTTATGTCAGGAGCTTTATCCATTGGTAGCTTGTACATTTCCCAATCGCCTGTAATCTCATTGCCGGCAATGGTCACAGGGCTTATGATTCCTTTGAGATTATAAATAATTTCTGCACCATAATTGATCCTTCCCCAATTTTCTACTAATATGTCCAACGTAGCATTAAAAGGAACATCAATATCGCAGGAATAATTGTTATAATAACGGTTTAGCTCGCCAACTTTTTTGCCATTTACATACACAATCGCATAATCACGCAAGCCTTTTATTTCTAACTTACCATTGATAGGCTGGGTAAAATGTTTGCTGTATAAAACATATCCATAGCCCTGGTTTAAATCTTCAAAAGTTAATGGTGTATCGCTTCCAACGGGAGTAATTTTTTCTTTAAATGTAAAAAGATCAACTGCTTTATTTAATTTGATTGATGGAATTTCAATTACCGGAATGGGTGCAGGAATAGGTGGAATTTTGTATGAAACACTTTTCATAAATAGTTCGCGAAGCGCATTGTATTTTGGCGTTGCCCAGCCAGCCTCACTTATTGGCGCATCATAATCGTAGCTGGTAATATCGGGCTGAATGTCATGTTCTTTGTCGTAATTAGCGCCGCTTGTAAAACCAAAATTAGTGCCACCGTGCACCATATAATAATTGAACGATATCCCTGCATTTAAATATTTTTCTGTTTGGTCAACTACATTTTTGGTACTTACTTTTTGAAAAGGTTCGGCCCAATGATCTAACCAGCCCGGATAAAATTCTGCTACCATATATGGCCCCATTCCATTATGATATTCATTCACTACTTTTTTTAAGGTCCCGATATTGCCTTCTCCATTTGCCGTTGGTAATGCACCTTCAATGGTGCCTCCATTAAACAGGTAGCTCCCATCTGAAGTGAACAATGGAACGTCGAACCCTGCGTCAATCAATTCTTGTTTGATGGCAGCGCTGTATGCTTTGTGACTTTCCAATGGAATATCTTTTCGTTGTGCTACGTAAGAGCCAAATTCGTTTTCTACCTGCACCATAATGATAGGGCCGCCATGTGTGATCTGTAAATCTTTTACCTGGGCGGCAAGGTGATTTATATACGTTCTGCATGAGTCTAAAAATGGTTGGTTATTTGTGCGGATCACCAACGTTTTTTCTTTTTGTAACCACCATGGATAGCCACCAAACTCCCACTCAGCGCATGCATAAGGGCCTGGTCTTAGAATTACAAACAATCCCACCTCCTGCGCAGTTTTAACAAATTCGGCGATATTTCTGCTATCGGTTTTGAAATCCCATACACCGGGTGAAGTTTCCTGGTAGTTCCAGAACACATAAGAAGCTACCGTATTTAATCCCATTGCTTTTATCATTTCCAATCGCTGGCGCCAATACGCTTTGGGCACTCTTGCGAAATGCATTTCACCGGAATGAATTTGAATCGGATTTCCATCATAAACAAAATTCCCGTTTTTTATTTCAAACCTATGTTTTTGCTGCGCGAAAGATTTTGATCCAATAGTCAGTAATAATATTGATAAAAAAAATAGCCTTTTCATGTTTTTAATTTTTAGGGTATCTGTTACTGATAGATATTAAAGAGATAAACCCATTATCAAAATTAATCAAATCATCTGTAAAAAAAAGATGCAAACGATTGTGTTTATTTATCCGTTTGAAAGCTCATTGGTAGTAGTTTCAAAGATGAATATGCAAGGAAACATGTATGACAAAATTTTTCGCGAAAATATGGAAACTGCTTTGCCCGGCATTATTGAGAATTTATTGGGCTTAAAAATGAATGGTGCATTAGATCAGATTATCTGGTGATTTACAGTTTACTAAAGAGCGAAATCGTATTTTGGTGCAATTACGTAATTTAAAAAATCAATTTAATGAAACTATGGAATCAATAACCATCTTTTTCAAAAAAGAAAACGATCCACTATTTTACAAAGGCGAAAAGAAAGGGCGAAAGGAGGGTCTTGAGAAAAGTCGCGAAGAAGGTCGAGAAGAAGTTATATACCACCTTTTAAAAAATTAGGACTATCTGATGAACAAACTGCTGATATAGCGGGGATGCCGTTACAATTTGTTCAAAAAATCAAAAAAAAAATGCATAAATAACTACTAAAATTCTAAGCCAACTCATAAATTATTTTAAACCGGTAAAATAATCTAAATCACTTTAGAATATCTAAACCTACTTATTGAAATATTCTGGCAAAATGGTTTTCCAGATGATTGCGCATGCCCTTTCTGAATTCTGCCGGAGTTCCTTTTTCAAGAATGTCCACCAAGCCTCTATGTGATAAAAAGGTTTTTAAAAATGGCTGTTTTTTTAGCAATCCATTGTTGTGTACATAATCAAAGACAGGGAGCAGCATTTTCTGAAATTTTTTCAAAGTTTCATTACCTGTTATTTCGTATAATTTTCCATGGAAGGCAATCTCATGGCCAATATTGAATAAGTGATGGTCAGTAACAGGAGGCTCTTTTGCTACGATTTTTTTTAATTCAATGATATCCTCTTTTGTAATGTTATGAAAAAGAAAATCCGCCATTCCAATTTCCAATACCAATCTTATTTCAAATATTTCCCTTAAAGTTTCCTGGTCAAGTATGTGGGGGTTCATGCTTTTACTCATAATTCCAAAGAGGTCGGGGCTGGTGATGACAGAACCCTTTTTCTTTTTGGTTTCAATAAGGCCCATAAGTCTTAGCCGGGTCAATGCCTCTCTTACTACGGTTCTGCTTACTCCTAAAATTTCTGAGAGTTCCAATTCTTTAGGTATAGAATCACCCACTTTAAGTTTTTTTTGCTGGAGAAATTCTACCAGGCTATTTTCTACTTTATCCACCAAGGATGTAGTGTCTATGGCTTTCAATTCCTTCTTTAAACCCGAATGATTCATAGTATTTTATTATTTTTCAATCAAAAATCTCTTATAAGACGCTCATTACCAAAGTATCCAATAACATTCTTTAAATATTCCTTAAAAATATTTGGCTATGTAAAATTAACATTCTATTTTTATTATGTCAAACATAATAAAAATAATCTTAAAAACATTTTTCATGAAATCTGCTTTTTTAAAATGCTTGCTTTTTACAGCATGTTTTTTTATCGCCGCATCAGGATGGGCGCAGGTAAAAAAAGTTTCCGGTAAGGTTACCGATGAAAGTAACAATCCTCTTTCAGGGGTAAGTATTATAATTCAGGGAAAAACTGAGGGCACTCAAACCATTGCAGATGGTACCTACAGTATTGATGTTGCTACAGGTGATGTCCTGAATTTCTCATTTGTTGGTTATTCTTCACAGAAGGTTAAGGTGGAAAATTCTGCTATTATCAATATGACTTTAAACTTTTCTACAGACAAGTTGGGAGAGGTTGTAGTGGTTGGATATGGAACTCAGAGCAGAAGAAATGTAACTACCTCTATTTCCAAATTAGATAATAATGTATTGTCATCTACTCCCCGGGCAAATATTGGTTCGGCTTTGCAGGGAACCATTTCCGGATTGCAGGTTGTCAATGCCACAGGGCAGCCTGGTGCCAGTCCGGTTATTATTTTGCGTGGAGGAGCGTCAATTAATAATCCCGGTGGGCCTCTTGTAGTTATAGACGGAGTTATTCGATCTTATAGTGATGTCGCTTCTGAGGATGTTGAATCTATTGAGGTGTTAAAAGATGCTGCTGCTACAGCCATTTATGGTGCGCGGGCAAATAATGGGGTAATACTCGTTACCACCAAACATGGAAAAACAGGAAAAGCGCAGGTTTCTTATAAATTTACCGAAGGGTTCAATCAGAGGAGAACAGGCTACAAGTATCTTGATGCAAAAGATTTTATTTTTTATAACCGGCAAGGCAATCTGAATTCAGGCAGATCGCTTTCATCCGTTAATCAATCCCGTGGCTATGGATTATTAACTGATTCTGCCAATCTTTCTTCTTTTGATATCCGCCCTTATAACTCAACTACCTCAAACCTAATGTCTAAAGGTTGGGATACTGTAGGCGACCCTTATGGTGGAACTATCATTTTTAAAGATCACTCTAAAGAGGTTGAAAACCTGGTTTTCAGAAATACTCAAACGCAAGATCATTATGTTAGTGTAACCGGTGGAAGTGAAAAGGGAAAATATTTCAGCAGTTTTGATTTTTATAAAGAACCGGGTGTTATTGTTGGATCTGATTACAAACGCTTTTCAGGTGTAGTGAACGGTTCTTATAAAGTAAAACCAAACGTAGAAATTAGTTCCGGAGTTACCATGTCCACCTCCTCTCAATTAGGTGTACTTAATGGAGCTGATATAAATACCCTTTACCGGAGCCTTGCCATCTGGCCCACTTTTAATCCGTGGTTAGATGCAGCCAAAACGTTACCAAACCCTGGAAATAGCTCTACTGATGGCAATCCACTTTACTGGTTGGGAAAAACCGACAGAACTGATGAGAATAATAAGGTTACAGTAAACGCCGCAGTAAAATGGGATTTATTGCCGGGTTTATATATCAGGGCAACTGCAAATGCCTATATGAATGAAGTGCTGGATCAATCTTTTACCCGCGCTACGCAGACGTATAGTAATATTTTTTCTAATCCTCCTACTTTTAATAATACCAACAGGCCGGCGACTTCTTCATATTCAAGGGATTTTCAACAGCAATATAATGCTATTATCAATTATACTAAATCATTTGCTAACGTACATCATGTAAGCGCGATGTTAGGAACGGAGTATTTCGGAATAAAATCATTTGCAATGCAGGTAGCCGGCACCAAATCCCCAACTGATGATATACCAACTGTAAATGCCTCTACTCTTTTTAATGCCAATACATCAACCGATCCTAATAATCCCAATAATAATTACAGCTTTCAATCTCAATATCGCATCATATCCGAATTTGGAAGATTGAGTTATGATTATGACCAACGGTATTTATTAACTGCAGTATTTAGACGTGATGGTGTTTCCAGCCTTCCAACCAAAAACAGGTTTGGATTTTTCCCTGGTATGTCAGCAGGGTGGAATGTTCATAATGAAAAATTCTTCGAAAATAATGGTATTTCAAAATACATTTCTACTTTAAAACCACGTATCAGTTATGGTGTAAACGGGAATGTGGCCGGGTTAGGGAGATATGATGTGCAGGGAGTGTATGCTGCGCAAGGATTGTACAATGGGGCTGGTAGTTTCCTTTTCACCTCACTTACTACTCCTGAATTAAGGTGGGAAAAAAGTAAAACAACTGATGTAGGTGTTGATGTCGGAATTTTGGATAACCGGATTACATTTATTTTTGATTACTATAACAGAAAAACAAGCGACCTGCTAACCAATCTTTCCCTTCCGAGTTACACCGGATTCAATTCTGTAAGAACCAACCTTGGTACTTTGCAGAATGTCGGGTATGAATATGCAGTAACTGCCAAAGTCATTGACAATCCTAACGGAGTAAAAGTAAATGTAGGTGCCAATGCATCTTTTGTGAAAAACAAAATATTACAGTTGCCATTCAATGGTCAGCCGAATAACAGGCAAGGCGGACTTCAGATATTTGATCCAAAATCAGGGCAGCTCGTTTGGGTAGGCGGCTTACAGGAAGGACAAACAATTGGTGATATTTATGCTTTTAAACAAGTATCTATATTTAAAGATGATGCAGAAATAGCAAAGGTCGCCGGAAATAGGGTTGACAAGATAGCCGGAATCAGTGGCCCCAATTCTACTTATGGCACCGGAAAAATTACTCCAGGTGATGTGAACTGGCTGGATGTTGATAAAAACGATACGATTGACAATCGGGACCAGGTTAAAATAGGTAATATTTTTCCTAAATGGACTGGAGGTTTCAACATAAACGTAGCCTACAAACAGTTCTCGCTTTATACACGTTTTGAATTTGCTTTAGGCCATACTATATATAATGACCTGGTAGCAAGGACACTGGGAAATTATCAGGGAACCTTTAACTATATTGATTTGCAAAAAGAATCATGGTCACCCACCAACACCAATACGAATATCCCAAAGGTGTATTATGCTGACCAGGTTTCAGCGCCCCAAGGTAAAAAGAATTACACCCGCATCAATAATGCCAATGCAAATTTGAACAGTAATAATTCACAGTTTTATGAGAAAGGAAACTATTTAGCATGTAGAGAAATTACGCTTTCTTATGATTTTTCTAAATCCTTATTATCTAAAACAAAGGTGATTTCCCAGTCAAGGCTGTATGTAAGCTTAGGCAATTTATTTTACATTACTAAATTTAGTGGTCCATCGCCTGAGCCTCCTGTATCACCAGGTACTACAACCATCAATGGGGTTTATGCCGGAACTTATCCTACACCACGAACTATTGTATTGGGAGTACAGGTTGCATTTTAAAAACATCAAACTTATTCAATTATGAAAAAGAATATAATCGTAATAATATCAGGACTGGCATTAATGATTGCTACAAATTCATGCAGCAAAAAATTAGATTTAACGCCTATAAGTACTATTAGTGATGCCAGCTTTTGGAAGACTCCCGATCAAGTGGATGCTTTTGTTACAGGTATTAACACGGCTTTCAGAAACAACACCGGCGCTTTTCAATATCTTGGGGAAATGAGGTCGGATGTATTTGGTACTGACCCTGGTTCCAATTCTGTATTTACCGGCGAAGCTACCCAGGGAGTGGAAAAACTCTGGACTAATAATCTCGATGTAAATAATGCGGGGGTAAACAATTTTGGCAATTTTTATTTCAATATTAATCAGATTAATTTATTGATTAATAGATTGAATACGACTAACCTGGTAACAGCAGCCAATAAAAATTATTATCTCGGCCTGGCTTATGGCATGAGGGCTTTTTATTATTTCCAGTTGTATCGTACATGGGGCAACGTAATTATACAAACCCAACCAGTAATAAGAATTGATAATTTCAATTTAGCGAAAGCTGCTTCCAATGCAGATGACGTGCTGAAGTTGATAAAAAGTGATATTGACAGCTCAGTGATTAGTTATGGGAGCGATTATTCTTTTAGAGGCCAAAAAAGCTTTTGGTCTAAATCAGCTACTTTAATGCTGAAAGCGAATGTTTACTTATGGACAAGCTATCGAGGAGGTGGAACTGCCGATGCGACTATTGCCTTAAATGCATTGACGGATATACAAACAAACGTATCCGGATTATCATTGCTTCCGTCCTATGCAAATGTTTTTGCTTCTACTAACAGAGGAAACAGCGAAATAATATTCTCAATCCGCAATTTATTGAATGAATCTTCTCTGCCGTTTGCTAATACTTTTTTCCCACAGGCAGGCTTGCTATCTAATTTTTATGATTCGGTAGGAAACAGAAAATTTAATGTTGCAACCGATAATTGGGGCGGCCTATTGCGTGCACCTATAAAAATTGCAACCTATAGAAGATTTAGTGACCTTGATACAAGAAAAAATGTTTCTATTCAGGCTGCCTATAACCTGGTAGGAGGCAAGTATGTGATAGCAGGCGCTTTCGCCAATAAATATCAGGGTGAACAAAGCGCAGGTGCAAGAGTGTTTACGAATGATTTCCCGATTTACCGGTATGCTGATCTACTTTTATTATTGGCAGAAGCGAAAGTAATTTTAGGTCAGGACCCATCTAACGAAATCAATTTGGTAAGGGCAAGAGCGTTTGGAACTAATTATAATGCATCTGTAATGGGATATCCAAATCAGGCAATAGATGCTGATCCGAAAGCGTCTATTTTACAGGAGCGCTTCTTTGAATTTATTTTTGAAGGTAAAAGATGGTATGACCTCAGAAGGCTTGGAGACACTTATGTTTTTGCCAATACTACTATGCCAACTTATGAAACTTTCAGATTACTTTGGCCGATTGATCTGAATACGTTAACAAACAACCCAGCACTTGTCCAGACACAGGGGTATCAATAATTGTTGATAAAGATTATTGGTAAATAAAGTGCTGGAGGTAGAAGATTTTATCAGCCGTCAGCACTTTATTTCATGTTTTTGTTTTTGGTAAAAAAGCGGGTTTTTTCATCAGGATTACTTGCTGAATCCGGAATCGCATGATTCTACAAAAGTTGAATTTTTTTAACCCGGTACAAACAAGAATTAAATTCATAAGGTAAACAGAATTGATGAGCTAAGTAAATAATCAGAATTTTTTATGAAAGCGGGTCAACTTATAAAAAATATAAAAAAGATAAAAGAATCTTTACCGGTCATAATAATATGCCTGCTAATGAGTGTTTGTGTTAACGGGCAAATACAGCAACAAAATCCTTCTGTCATTCCGTTACCTCAATCTGTAAGATGGGGAAATGTTTCTTTTAATTTATCTACCTACTCATCTGTTTCTGTTGATGATACTTCTCTGCTGAAGTTGGCAGGAGTCCTTCAAAATATGATTACAGAATCAGTAAAAGAAACAGGATTTAATTCTGGATCAAAAGATAAATCACACCCGATTGAATTGAAACTTGCTAATATAGAATCACCTCTTTATCCTAATGAAGCCTATCAATTAAAAGTTTCAAAAAATAAAATTACGCTGGCTGCTAATACGGTTCATGACATTTTCAATGGTCTGCAAACCTTCCGGCAACTGATGCAAAATGGGAAGATAACAGCGTGTGAAATCAGCGACTGGCCGGCATTTACCTGGCGTGGCTACATGGTTGATGTGGGTAGAAACTATCAGTCTGTAGAATTATTAAAGCAACAGATTGATATTATGTCGCGGTATAAGTTGACTATTTTTCATTTTCATCCTACCGAAGATATTGCCTGGAGAATTGCCATTAAACGGTATCCTCAACTAACGGATCCTGAAACTATGATACGTGATAAAGGGAAATTCTATAGTGAAAAAGATATCAAAGATTTAATACAATATTGCCGGGATCGTTTTATCACTTTTGTACCGGAAATAGATATGCCGGGGCATAGTGCCGCTTTTAAAAGGGCTTTAGGCGTAGATATGCAGAGCGATAAAGGAATTGAAATTATAAAAAATATTCTCACGGAATTGAATCATACGTACCATCTGCCTTATTTTCATATTGGTGCTGATGAGGTAAAGTTTACCAATAAGAACTTTCTTCCGGAGATAACTGATTTTTTAAATCAACAGGGGAAACAAACCATTGGCTGGCATCCGGGAGGTAATTATGATGTAAGTACCATCCGGCAATTATGGATGAGTAAAGGAATGGAAAACCAGGATGCACGGTACATTGACTCACGTAGTTTGTATATCAATCACATGGATCCATTAGAAAGTGTAGTAAGTATTTTTCAAAGAAAGTTGTGCGATACCTCACACGGCGGAAAACAAAATTTAGGTGGTGAAATTTGCCTCTGGAATGATCGGCGGGTTGCAACAGAAAATGATCTTTTACGAATGAATCCTGTATATCCATCAATCCTTGCTTTTGCAGAAAGATCATGGCTTGGAGGCGGATTTCCTAATGAGGTAGTGGACATTGGAAAAGTTGGTTCTGCCAGGCAGGTTGCGTTTGAAGAATTTGAAAACCGGCTGATTGAGCATAAGCATTTATATTTTAAAAATCTGCCATTTCCTTACGTGCGCCAGGGTAATATTGAATGGAAATTTTTTGGACCTTTTGAAAATAAAGGAAACCTGGATAAAAGGTTTTGGCCGGAGAATAAAAATGTTTCGATTGATGATTCAGTTGTTGCCGCAAAAGAATTGGGTGGCACGGTTTATATCCGTCATTGGTGGTTTCCTCAATTGAAATCATGGTTAAAAGATCCGGAAGAAAATACGACATGGTATGCTTACAGAAAGATTTGGAAGGACAGAGATACTACAGGTTTCATGTGGATTGGATTTAACAATCTTTCCCGTTCCCCGGCTACCGACTCGCCTGATAAAGGCACCTGGGATAACCGCCAAAGCAGTATTTGGCTGAATGGAAATATTATTGAGCCACCGCAATGGAAGAATGCGGGAGCTACCGGAAATTCTGAATTACCACTTTCAGACGAAGGATATGAATACCGCGCACCCACTTTAGTCCAGTATAAAAAAGGGTGGAATACGATTCTGATAAAACTGCCTGTAAAAAGTTTTAGTGGTAAAGATTGGCAGAACCCGGTAAAATGGATGTTTACAGCAGTTGCTGTGCATAAAGGTGATGGGATAAACTGGGATGCAGGTGAAAATGAAAAATAAAAGGAAACACTTATCAATCATTTAAGAATGAATCAATTTTTAAAGCAAATAATTATTAATCTAACAAACAATAAAATATCAGAATGACAATGCAACACTTACAAGGCTTAATAGCCGCACCTTTTACCCCAATGGATAAAAACGGAAACTTGAACGTTTCATTAATTCCCGAATATTACCAGTTCTTAAAACATAACGGAGTTACCGGCGCATTTATTTGTGGCTCTACCGGTGAAGGAGTCTCCATGAGCGTTCAGGAAAGAAAAGCGGTAGCCGAAGCGTGGGCTGATGCTACCAACCATGACGAGAATTTTAAAGTGATGCTGTTTCTTGGCGGAACCAGCATAGCTGATTGCAAAGAACTTGCTATATATGCCAAACAGATAGGCTTATACGCAGTTTCTTTTACGGGGCCGTTTTATTTTAAAGCCGCTGATGTAGAGACGCTTGCGGCTTGTTGTAAAGAAATCGCGGATGTGGTTCCCGATATGCCTTTTTACTATTATCATATCCCGGTATTAACGGGTGTTGATTTTTCTATGATCAGCCTTTTGAAAAGTGTAGAGGGAAAGATTTCCAATTTTGCCGGTGTTAAATATACCCACGAAGATTTTATGGATTTTCTTTCCTGTCTGCATTTTCAGAATGGCAAATATGATATGCTTTGGGGAAGGGATGAAAACATGCTTTCTGCTCTTGCTGTAGGATCGAAAGGTGCCGTAGGTAGCACTTTTAATTATGCAGCCCCATTGTATTATGACCTTATAAAAGCATTTAATAATCATGATTTAAAAAAAGCACAAGCCTTACAACAACAATCTATTGACATGATAACATTACTCGGAAAATATGGTGGTATTTCTGTCGGTAAAGCTTACATGAAATTAGTTGGCCTGGATTGTGGCGGCTTTCGTTTGCCTGTAAAAAATATGAGCAGCGAGCAATTTGAATTGTTTAAAAAAGATGTGGAACAATTAAATTTCAGTAGCTTTTGCTCCCAAAAGCCATCCGCAGTTAAAGCCGGATAAATAATTATGATTCAACTTAAAGCTTTTTTTATATTAATTATTATGTCTTATACCGCTGTTACTTTAGCGCAAAAAAAGCCTTCAACTTCCATCAAATGGAAGTTAGCCGCTGTGATGCCTGTATCAAATGGCCAGTCAAAATCTTTAGGCTTCGCAGGCGCTATCAATGGAGTAAATAATAATGTTTTAATAGTCGCGGGCGGCGCTAATTTTCCGAATGGAATGCCGTGGGAAGGAGGTAAAAAATATTATTCAAATGAAATTTTTGTGTTGCAAAGGGAAGGCAGCAGATATATTTGGAATAAAAAAATAACGGGCTCACTTCCTGAGCCAATCGCTTACTGCGGAAGCGCTTCAACAGATAAAGGCATTGTTTATGCAGGCGGAGAAAATGAAAATGGAATTTCAAACAAATGTTTTTTATTGAACTGGAATACTTTTAAAAATAAGGTTGATATAAAGCCGTTGCGTAATCTGCCAATAGCGTTAACGAATGTGGCCGTTACGAATATTGGTGATGTCATATATGCCATCGGTGGCGATGAATCTAAAAATTCTTCCAAAAGTTTTTTTAGTCTTAATCTTGATGATTCAAACGCCCAATGGAAAACACTTCCTGATTTGCCTGTGGCTTTAGCAAATGCTACTGCTATCGTGCAATCAGGAAATTCTGGGAAAGAAATTTTTCTCATCGGCGGAAGGACAAAAACAGCATCAGGAATCAGCGATTTACATAATACCACTTATGCTTATGATATTAAAAAGCAAAGGTGGAAAAAATGCGCTGATATTTCTGATGGGAAAAACACTACTAATTTATCTGCAGCTTCAGGAGTTGCCTTGGGCAAAAATGAAATTGTAATTACTGGTGGCGATAACGGAAAGGTATTTCATCAGATTGAAACTTATATTTCACAAATAGCGCAGGCAAAAACTGCTGAAGAGAAAGAAAAACTTACCAGAGAAAAAAATAGTTTAAGCATCCATCATAAAGGTTTTGATAAAAGTATTTTGTTGTACAATACTATCAGTGATGAATGGACGAAAATAGGAGAATTACCTTTTCCTGCGCATGTTACAACCAATGCTGTGAAATGGGGAAATGATATAATCATTTCAAATGGAGAAATAACGCCGGGAATAAGAACTCCAAATGTGATGCTGGGAAAAGTTATAAGTGAAAGACAAAAAGTTAGCAAATAATCGTGTTTTTCCTTCCTTCTCCCCAGGAAAGGGGGGCTTAATAAAAATCATGAAAGAAAATAAAAATTATAAATGGGTGGTTGTTGGCCTTCTCTGGGTAGTGGCTTTGCTTAACTATATGGACAGGCAAATGCTCTCGACTATGCAGGAATCTATGAAAATAGATATTCACGAATTACAATCCGCTACCAATTTCGGTTACCTGATGGGCATCTTTATGTGGGTGTATGGCTTTATGAGCCCGGTGTCTGGTATTATCGCAGATAAGTTCAACCGCAAATGGCTGATTGTTGGTAGCTTGTTTGTGTGGTCGGCCGTTACTTACGGAATGGGCTTTGCTACTAACTTTCATCAATTATATTGGCTACGCGCTGTTATGGGAATTAGTGAAGCATTATATATCCCTGCAGGTTTGTCCCTGATCGCGGATTTCCATGATGATAAAACCAGGTCGCTGGCCATAGGTATTCACATGACCGGGCTTTATGTAGGCCAGGCGCTTGGCGGCTTTGGTGCTACCGTTGCTGCCGCTTTTACCTGGCACCTCACCTTCCATTGGTTTGGCATCACAGGTATTATTTATTCGTTAATTCTAATTCTTTTTTTAAGAGAAAAAAAAGACAAAGATTCAGTGAGCCCCACTAAAATGTTGGTCAATGATAAAATTCCGGTACTCAAAGGATTGGCTATGTTATTTTCTAATATTGCATTTTGGATCATACTTTTTTATTTTGCGGTACCCAGTTTACCGGGGTGGGCCACTAAAAACTGGTTACCCACCTTATTTGCACAAAACCTGGATATTCCTATGAAGCAGGCGGGACCTCTGTCAACAATTACCATCGCAGCTTCCTCTTTTATTGGAGTTATTTTTGGTGGTATTTTATCGGATCGTTGGGTGCAAAAAAATATTCGCGGCAGAATTTATAC
>JBDTEK010000296.1:0-7895 GCA_039922575.1 Ginsengibacter sp. | reverse complement strand
ACCTATCATTTTCCAGGTTCATTTTTTTGGAAAACCATGAATGTGTTTTTAGAATCGTTGTTGACATTTTATTTATATTTAAAAGTGAAAAAATAAAAAACTACGAACCTTTAGAATTATATTTTTTAAAACATTATTTTTCAGTAAACTGCACACAACATTTTTTAAAATCTCCTGGAAGAGAGAAAAAGCAAAAAAAATAATAAAAAATTCTAACGGGCAACTACGTAAACTCTTATGAGACAAAAAGGGTTGCCTTAAAAGGTAATTTTTAACAGATTCAGGTGTTAAAATTTCCTTCGTTTTCCTAACTGGAATATAAGAGGAGAATTATTCAGAAATAATTTTTTCTTTTTTGAAGAACAAGTTGATAAAACAGCTTTTTTCATTTTTCAATTGCAGGTAAATTAAAAATTTTATCTCCATCCATTTCCATGCTACCTGTTTTATATGCATCCTGCACTTTCCCTTTTACCTCGATTATTTTTATCCAGCCATTTAATGGCTGCGGTTTTTACAGCATTACAATATTCATTGTATAAATCGGGAGCTCTAAATGATCACTTCAGTGTTCAAATCTTTCACATTCAGACGAGGCTTATTGTACATTATTCAATCCCGGTACTGCAACACACATGATCACTGCCGCTCCTAAAAGCGTTAATTTCATTTTCATTATCTAATAATTTGCAGATCAATGCAGGTGCATAATAGCTGTCAGATTTATACCTGCTGAAGACATAGGTAGCCGGCCAATTCCAATGCCTTTAATTGAAGTTTTAAAATAAGGTTCAATTCTTAAAGAAACAGATTTTGCGACCTCTTTTTCATAGCCTAATCCAAAATTTAAAACTGCAAAAAGCGTATTGGATGAATTATAATAAGTCTGGCTCTCCAGATCGTTTACTCCATAATTTAAAACAGTATAATTATAACTTTCTTTTTTCATCAGGTAAGTTGAGGTGCCTATGGATGCCGATAATCTACTCTTTTTATTTTTTGAATCAAATTTGAATCTTACATTAACAGGGATTTCAAACATATTGCAACTTCCCTCTGCGGAAATAATTTCCAAATTATTGAGGTATTGAATTTTTGATTTATCAAAATATTCTCCTTTGGTATAATAATTTCTTTTATCAAACAGAAAACCTGTTTCTAAACTCCAATGATCACTGATATTATAACCCCCGGTTAATCCAAGTGCATAACCGGCCTCCCTTTTCTGCGATTTAATGAAGGTAATCCCCGGTGAAATAACAACGCCTGCATAGAATCGGGAATCGTGTTTTTTAGCCAATGATTTTTTATTAACCGTAGAATCATTTCCGGGATCTTTCATTTTTGGGCCTAATGGCGAAGTGTTTTTTTCAGAAATAACATTAGTATTAATTTGTTTCTCAAATGATAAAATATTTTGATTAACGAAATTTTTCATTCCTTTCAAAAATGTATTACGATTCACTGAATAATTCATTTTGGTTTCACTATCAACAAATGGTTTTTCATAGGCCCCGGCATATTTTCCGGGAAATATCTTCAACAAATTTTTCTCTGGAGAGGTGCCGTTGTTTTCATCGGATTTTAAATTGCTTTTATTGTTCGGAAGAATTTTATTTTCAGAATCATTGCCATTATTCAGTAATTGATGATCCTTTTTATTAAAATCAGAAATCCCGTAGAATTTATTTCCTTGTTTTGCACTGCCAATCCGGAGAGTAGTATTTTGAATTTTATCAGTCCAAAAATAATGCGCATACCAACCAGTCAGAGTAATTAAAATAATTAGAAAAATCCAAAAGTATTTTTTCTTATTCCCTCCGGAAGCCTTCAAATCAGTTGATGCCAATGGTTTTACATCCCGTGTTTCATGAAGTGCCCTGATAATTTTTTCCCAATCACCCGCCGGGCCGCTATCCAAATGATATTTATCTGCAGCCTCACGAAACAAATCATCCATATCGTCATATTCTATGTTAAACATAATGCGTAACCATGGTTATCTTTTATTAAAAACTTTTGTAAAAACGATTTTGCTTTTGAAAGATTGGATTTTGATGTTCCTTCTGTAATTCCTAAAATAGCAGCAATTTCTTTATGCGAATAACCTTCTATAACAAAAAGATTGAAAACTGCTCTGTAGCCCGGGCTTAGCTTTTTTATCAAGCCAATTAATTCATTGTACATCAGATGATTCTGACCTTCATTATAAGCACTGTTTTTATCTTCCAAATTTTCTGTGTAATGAATGTTCCCATTCATCAAATTCTCTTTTTTCAAAAAATCCAGAGAAGTATGGATAACCACTTTTTTTATCCATCCCATCAGCATAGGCTCCACAGATGACTGGTCTCTTATTTCGAATTTGTGTAAGCCTCTGAATATTTTTATAAAAGCATCATTGGCTACTATAGCAGCATTCTCATAAGAGAGGATGTACCGGAAAGCAATTTTGAGAGTATAGTTCAAATAGCGGTCGTACAATACTTTCTGGCTCCTTAAGTCGTTATTGATACAGTCTTTTAATATTGGCAGCAAATCTTCCAAAAGATAAATAAAATGTTATTCGCCTGTTTATAAAACCATTGTTTCCCGAAAGTGGTTGCCTGGCATTTTGAATAAATTTCCGTTATCGTTTGTAAAGCTTTTATTGTACATGAACTGTTGCTTTCATCATAGTATGAATCGAACAATGATAAGGGAAATTCCCTTTGGTTGCAAAGGTATAAGAAAAAGTACTGTTCGGGGAAATTTGTCTGCTATTAAAAGTGCCGTCATCAGCAATAACAGTGTGTGCTGCGCCGTCATTATTTGTCCAGGTTACCTTGGTACCTGTTGTAACGGAAAGCACTGTTTTGGAAAAACTAAAATAAGCAATACTTATAGAGTTGGGCGTATTTCCTCCTCCATTTCCAACACCTGTGCCATATAAACCAGAACTTTTGCTACAGAAGAATAAAACGCTGGTTGTAATTAAAGCGATCATCAGTACAGTCGTTAATAAATTAATTTTGTTTTTAGTTTTCATAAATATGTTTTGTAAATAGAAACTGTAATCAGGAGAAATAGTTGCCTTGAATATGAAAAAAATCGAAAATTTTATTAGGTAAAACCAAATAATTGTATTGCTGAAAAATTAAAAAAACCTCCGAAATAATTCAGAGGTTTTAGCCTTCATAGGCGTTTTTT
The DNA here is from genome assembly GCA_039922575.1 of Ginsengibacter sp. Classification (GTDB taxonomy): domain Bacteria; phylum Bacteroidota; class Bacteroidia; order Chitinophagales; family Chitinophagaceae; genus Ginsengibacter. The sequence continues at coordinate 4,706 of JBDTEK010000296.1, read as the reverse complement.
AGAAACAGCAAGTATTTTAATGAGCGTATTTTTTTAGTTACTAAAAATGAACGTTAGAAGAAAACCTGAATATTAAAGAAAAGGTTGCCTAAAAAATAAATTTAAAAAAAAAGCATAGAATTCGCTTTGGCTGATTTATTTTTTTAAAAATAAATGCTTCTTCGGTAAATTTAGTGAAACAGTGTTTTTATATTCCTCAATAATGACTGTTTAAAACTTAATAAAAAAGCTATGAAAACAGGTATAAACCTTATTGCAGGCTCACTTATCATTGAGGATAATAAGGTTTTGGTAAACTATGTTTCGGAGTTTTCTACTAAGTCTAACAACGAAAAGGCCTGTTCCTACTAAATTTACCGAAAAACCAAATAAATTTTACAAATCAAAAATATTAGGTAAACAAAAAGAGAAGAATTGTTATAAAAATTCTATTTCCCTAATGAAGGAATTATCTTTGCAGCCGTTTTAAAACGAAAAATAAAAAAGAATTATGTACAGAACACATACCTGTGGCGAATTGAGGCTTTCCGATATTAAGAAAGAAGTTATCCTTGCCGGCTGGGTGCAGACCATTCGTAAGTTTGGAAGCATCACCTTTATTGACCTTAGAGACAGATATGGGATCACTCAGCTATTATTCAATGAAAAATTAACCACGGAGCTTGATACAAATCCTTTAGGGCGCGAATATGTAATACAGGTGAAAGGAAAAGTAAATGAGCGCAGTAATAAAAACAAACACATTCCAACGGGAGAGATAGAAATCTTAGTAGAGGAATTTAAAATTTTAAATAAGTCAGCAGTGCCGCCATTTACCATACAAGATGAAACTGATGGTGGTGATGATATCAGAATGAAATACCGGTTTCTGGATCTGCGGAGAAATGCAGTTAAAAAGAATATTGAATTACGATATGCCGTAAGCCGCGCAACGAGGGATTATTTGCATGCAAACAATTTTATGGATATCGAAACACCATTTTTAATAAAATCTACTCCCGAAGGTGCCAGGGATTTTGTAGTGCCCAGCAGAATGAATCCCGGAGAATTTTATGCATTGCCTCAGTCTCCGCAAACTTTCAAACAATTGTTGATGGTAAGCGGTTACGATCGCTATTATCAAATAGTAAAATGCTTTCGCGATGAAGATCTGCGTGCAGACAGGCAGCCGGAATTTACGCAAATAGATTGTGAAATGTCGTTTGTAGAGCAGGAAGACATTTTGCAAATGTTTGAGGGATTAATAAAATATATTTTTAAAAAAGTAAAAAATATTGACTACACCGAGGCAGTAGAAAGAATGAGTTGGGAAGATGCGATGTGGAATTATGGAAATGACAAACCCGACATCAGATTCGGCATGAAAATAAAAAATCTTAAATCTGAAAATAAGATTCTTTTTGAAACAATAAAGAAGAGTGAATTTGCAGTATTTAATGATGCAGAAACCTTGCTTGCTATTTCGGTCCCGGGCTGCAGTGATTATTCAAGAAAGCAAACCGACGAATTAATTGAATGGGTAAAACGCCCGCAGATAGGAATGCGTGGTTTGGCATTTATAAAAGCGAATAAAGATGGTACTTTCAAAAGTAGTTTTGACAAATTTTTTAATGAAGCTCAACTAAAGGAATTTGCTTCTTTTTGTGATGCAAAGCAAGGAGACCTCATTTTGATTTTAGCGGGAAAAGAAGAGCTCACGAGGAAAGCAATCAGCGATCTGCGTTTATACATGGCTGATAGATTAGGAATGCGGAAGCCGGAAGAGTTTAAACTTTTGTGGGTTACTGATTTTCCATTGTTTGAATATGATGAAGAAGGCAACAGGTGGGTAGCGAGACATCATCCGTTTACTTCGCCTAAACCTGAAGATATTGATGTAATGATCAACAACAATCCGTCGATCGAAAATGCTGATAAATACCTTGAACATCCCTACTCAAAAATAAAGGCAAATGCTTATGATATTGTTTTAAACGGAAATGAAATCGGAGGTGGTTCTATCAGAATTTTTCAAAGGGAATTGCAGGAAAAAATGTTCGCTGCATTGGGAATGAGCAAAGAAGAAGCACAGCACAAATTCGGATTTTTATTAGGAGCATTCGAATATGGCGCGCCGCCGCATGGTGGTATTGCATTTGGTTTTGATCGCCTATGCGCTCTTCTTGGTGGTAGTGAATCTATTCGTGATTTTATCGCTTTTCCTAAAAATAATAAGGGTAGAGATGTGATGATAGATGCGCCTTCCACAATTGATGATAAGCAGTTTGATGAATTGCAGATAAAGCTAGATTTGAAATGAAAAAACGAATTGGTAATTTTACGAAAATAATCGTCAATGTTGTCAATTTCAGAAATGGAATTTTATGATTTTTTAAAAGATCAGAAAGCAAGTAACTATTTTTTTGATATGGGTGATTTTTTGTTTTATGGTGATTTTTGTTCTCTTAGTGAAATACTAAAATGAAATATTTTTAAATATTATCTTCACACCTGTTAGAATCTTCTAACAGGTTTTCTTATAAATGAATATTATGATCCCGGATTACCAAAGTTTAATGCTGCCTTTACAGAAATGAGAATAAAAAGTTTGCCCCACAAAAAATAGAATCAGATTCAATCCAGTTTTCCTACCATGTCTTCGGGATTTACCCACTTTTCAAATTCTTCCGGTGTTACATAACCCAACTTCACCGCCATCTCTTTTAAAGTAGTATTTTCTTTATGTGCCTTCTGTGCTATTTCAGCGGCTTTGTAGTATCCGATCTTTGGGTTTAATGCAGTAACCAACATCAAAGAATTGTCAACATGCTTTTTAATATTGGCTTTAATTGGTTCTATCCCTTTTGCGCATTTTTCATTAAAACTATTGCAACCGTCACCAATTAATCTTGCGCTGTGTAAAAGATTATAGATCATCACTGGTTTAAATACATTCAATTCAAACTGCCCTGTGGCGCCACCAATACTAATCGCCACATCATTTCCCATCACCTGCGCAGCTATCATTGTGATGGCTTCACATTGCGTAGGGTTCACTTTTCCGGGCATTATAGAAGATCCGGGTTCGTTTTCAGGAATCTGAATTTCACCTATACCACTTCGCGGACCCGACGATAACATTCTGATGTCATTCGCAATTTTCATAAGGCTCACAGCTACCTGCTTCAATGCGCCGTGACTTTCTACAATTGCATCATGAGCGGCAAGTGATTCAAATTTATTTTTTGCAGTTCTAAAAGGAAGACCTGTAAGTTCGGCGATTGTTTCTGCTACATTCACAGCATAGTCCGGCGGTGTATTAATGCCGGTTCCTACAGCAGTACCGCCCAATGCCAGTTCGCTCAAATGGTCGAAAGTATTTTTTATTGCGCGTACTCCATGAGCTAACTGCGATGCATAGCCGCTAAATTCCTGACCAAGAGTTAATGGTGTGGCATCCATAAAATGTGTGCGCCCAATCTTTACAATATGCATAAAATCTTTCGACTTTTCTTCCAACGTATTTCGAAGGTTTCTTAATGCCGGCAACGTAAGATCATGAAGGATCTTATAAGCTGCGATATGCATCGCCGTGGGAAAAGTATCGTTGCTCGATTGCGATTTATTCACGTCGTCATTAGGATGTAATATTTTTTCTTTGTCTGTAAGCTTTCCACCGTTCAATACATGGCCGCGATAGGCAATCACTTCATTTACATTCATGTTGCTTTGTGTACCGCTGCCTGTCTGCCATACTACCAAAGGAAACTCTTTATCTAATTTGCCGGCAAGAATCTCATCACAAACTTTACTTATCAATTCCATCTTTTCTTTTGATAAAACACCTGCATCAAAATTGGTAATTGCAGCCGCTTTTTTCAAATAAGCAAACGCCTGAATGATTTCCTTTGGCATTCTATTTATGTCTTGCGCAATTTTAAAATTTTCAACACTTCTTTGTGTCTGAGCGCCGTAATATGCACCGGAAGGAACTTTTACCTCTCCCATGGTATCCTTTTCAATCCTGTAATCCATGATAATATTTTATAAATTTTTTACAAGTAAATGGCAAATTTACTTCAATGTTGTCATAGCAGAAAATGATTAAAAATTATGAGGAATAAGTGTAGATTATTAAATCGTGTTATTCAACCGAAAAATTAAAAAAGTTATGGAAATCTTTCAGCAGGTAAGGTTCTTCAGATCAGGTAACCTGGTTATTTAATTTATTGAGAAGATATGGCTCTTCAATAAATTTAGTGGAATCCGGCTTTTTGGTTGTTAACCTTAGTAGAAAACTCGCATATATAGTTTACCGAAACCTTATTGCCTTATTCTGATAGGCTTGCCAGAATAAGGTAATAAGGTTTATATCTGTATTTCATAGTTTTTCTACTAAGGTTAAAACAGCCATTATAGGAGAAAATAAAAATCCTATTCCACTAAATTTACCGAAGACCGGAGTTATTTTTAATTATTTGAATTATTCCTTCCTATAATAAAAAAAAATTGGCTAAAGCCATGTGAGATTTGATTTTGCTCCGCACTTTAAAAAGTTTGGCCACAAAAAGGATGGCTATTTAAAGGTGCTATCATTTCCTCGAACAATGATCTGATTTCATTTCTACCCCAGATTAAATTCCCTTAAACACCGGTTTCCTTTTCTCAATAAATGCAGTTGTGCCTTCTTTTTTATCTTCAGACATAAATGCTTCTCCAAACATTTT
>JBDTEK010000295.1:0-3915 GCA_039922575.1 Ginsengibacter sp. | reverse complement strand
TGTACTATCATTCAATCTTCCCACCATATCGCAATTGATCATGTAATTTATATTTTCAAGCGGTATTGTCGGATCTTCAGTAAAATGTTTTGAACCGAATAAACCCAATTCTTCGCCCGAAAAACAGATGAAAAGATAATTGTTATTTTTTAGTTTTGAAGCTTTCAAAAGTTTGGCAAGTTCCAGTACGGTGGGGGTTCCGCTTGCATTGTCATCTGCTCCATTATGAATTTCAGGTTTACCTGCCCACAAAGAATTATGGTCTTCTCCGTAACCCAAGTGATCGAAGTGAGCACCAATTACAATGGTATTTTTTGCGCCATTATCCAGAAAGCCAATTACATTATGCCCGCTTCGTTTTTTGTCGCCAATCGCTACAATTATTTTAAGATCCAGATCGTTTGTTTTTTCCCCAAGATATTTTTTCGCTGCATTTTTATTAATATAAATTACAGGGATTTTTATAGTTTCTATTTTCGATTTTCCATCAAAAGACAGGTCGTCATTAACGTCGCCACTGTTATACACGATTAATGCAGTCGCTCCTTTTTTTGAATTTTCAATCGCCTTATTTCTAATGGCATCTTGTAGGTTAAAATGTGGGTTTGCAGAGTTATTTTCCATTAATTCTTTTACATCAAAAAACCACGGTGCATTACTTTCTTTTAAGGCCGGGGATGCAAAGGCGGTTACAGAACCATTTCCACTAAAAATAAATGGAAAAAAATCTTTTCCTTCTTCTAATTGATTTTCATTAATGCTTACATAGGTTTGAGATAATATTTGTTTCCCTTCGTTCACTTCAAAGGCCTGCAGATAAGAATTGGAATCGCCTTTTGGTGTAAGGCCGATTTTGTTAAAATTGTCGGACAAATATTCGTAAGCTAATTTTTCTCCGGGAGTACCGGTTCTGCGGCCTTCTAATTGGTCGCTTGCGAGATAAGTAATGGTAGCTCTAAGATTATCTATTATCGCTTTATCCGCTTTTTTAAGTTTCTGACCAAAAATTGTGGAGGACGTGAAAAGAAATAGCAATAAAATTGTTTTCATGCAGGGGGGTGTTTTAATGCAAATTTAAGCGGAATAAATTAGTGAAGGTTATGATAAAATTATCTATGAATTATCTCTTTTCCGATTTCGTAAATCCATATATTTTATTTGTAACTAAATTCACCGATACTTTAAGAAACACTTTTGAACCAACAGCTCCATATTGCTTTAGTGGGAAACCCGAATAGTGGAAAAAGCTCGCTTTTTAATGCACTCACAGGTTTGAATCAAAAGGTGGGAAACTTCCCCGGAGTCACGGTTGATAAAAAAACAGGAATCAGTTCTATTTCTGAAAAGCTGACAGCTAAAATAATTGATCTTCCCGGCACATATAGTTTATACCCTAAGAGAAATGATGAATGGGTTTCATACAAAGTATTAATTGACCAGGATCCTCATATAAAAACAGATATTATCGTATTGGTAGCAGATGCAAGCAACCTGAAAAGAAACTTGCTTTTCTGTTCGCAGATCATTGACCTGAAACGACCGGTGGTAATAGCGCTTACGATGATGGATATTGCGCAAAAGAATGACATTAAAATAGATATAGCTGGTTTACAAAGGGAATTAGGCGTGTTGATAATTCCTGTAAATCCCAGAAAGAACAAGGGAATACTTCAATTAAAAAAAGCAATAGAACAGACATCGGAAAATATGCACATTGTACCCGACAAAGATTTTATCAATATGCAGCCTTTCGCTCCTGAAGCAATAAAGAAAGTTCAGCATATTTTTCCGGGTACCAGTAATTATCGTGCTATTCATTACCTTATTAATCACGAAAGTTTTGACTTAAACGATACGCTTCAGGATACCATTGAAAACATAGAGGTGGAAACAAAATTTAATTCCACACGAACACAGGCGGAAGAAATTTTGCAGCGGTATGGCAAAATAAAAGCCATCATGAAGCAAACGGTGGTGGAAGCCGATCCATTACAAAAGGCATTGTTTACTCAGAGATTAGATGATATTTTATTGCATCGTACGTGGGGTTATGTTATATTATTAGCGGTACTTTTCTTGTTATTTCAAAGCATTTTCGTTATCGCCCAGTTTCCGATGAATGCCATTGAATGGACGTTTGCGGAGGGCGGTTCCTGGCTTGGCAAAGTGTTGCCTACAGGCTGGTTCAGCGATCTTTTCATAAATGGTATTATCGCCGGGCTTAGCGGCATCATTGTTTTTGTGCCACAGATCATGATCCTTTTTGGATTAATTACTTTATTAGAAGATACGGGTTACATGGCGCGTATCAGTTTCCTAACGGATAAGGTGATGCGAAAAGCCGGATTGAATGGGAAGAGCGTAATGCCGATGATCAGTGGCCTTGCCTGCGCTGTGCCCGCCATAATGAGTGCGAGGAGTATTGAGAATAAAAAAGAAAGATTGCTTACTATTATGTGCACGCCATTGATGAGCTGCAGCGCAAGATTGCCGGTTTATACTGTATTGATCGCACTGGCTATTCCCAATAAAATATTTTTAGGATTTATCAGCTTGCAGGGAATGGTAATGATGGGCATGTACTTCCTGGGAACCTTTATGGCATTGGCATCTGCGTTTGTGATGAAGTTTTTTATACGAAGTAAAGAGAAAAGTTTTTTTATTCTGGAACTGCCGGCATATCGTGGCCCACGGTGGAAGAATATTTTGACCACGATGGTAGAACGCGCCAAAATATTTGTGGTAGATGCAGGAAAAGTAATCATGGTGATCAGTTTATTATTGTGGGTTTTAAGTTCGTACGGGCCACCTCAAAAGATGAAAGCAGTTACTGCAAAATATGAAACACTCATTCAGCAAAATCCTTCACAGGAAAAGGAATTGAATAAACTGCGGGGCACAGATCATCTTGAAAACTCTTATGCAGGCATTTTAGGTAGGTCAATAGAACCTGTAATAAAACCATTGGGTTACGATTGGAAAATTGGAATTGCATTAATTACTTCCTTCGCTGCGCGAGAAGTATTTGTGGGAACCATGGCCACTCTCTATAGCGTAGGCGATGATGCTGATGAAAATAATGCTACACTCCGCCAAAAAATGAGCGCCGCCACCTGGCCTGATGGAGCAAAGGTTTACACCGTGGCAGCAGGTTTATCTTTGTTGATTTTTTATGCACTTGCCATGCAATGTATGAGCACCCTTGCGATAGTAAAGAGAGAAACCAAAAGCTGGAAGTGGCCAATCATCATGCTTGTTTACATGACGGGGCTTGCTTATGTTATGAGCTTTTTAGCTTATCAGGTGTTTAAGTAAATATTTTGAGATCTTAAATTGAAATGGAAAAATGAGAGTTTCATTGGGTTATACTCAAAATTTTTCCAATCGTATTTATCTCCTGTTTGTGGAAGCTGATGAAAATCTGGTTACCAAAAAAGTGGTAAAGCAATAATAGCTTTTCTCCAGCGGTTATCATAATTCAACTTTAATATCTCCTCCCAAGTACCACTGTATTTTTAAAACTTTTCTTCCTGCCATCCACATTAAAAATCTCTGTATAAATAATGTAAATTCCCTGCGGGAGTTTTCGGTTTTTATCATCAAGCCCATCCCAACGGTAATAGCCTTTGATGCCGCTCAGGGAATTTTTCTGAAGATAGCGTACCGGCCTGCCCGAAGCATCAAAGATGGTAAGATTGGTAACAAAACCCGCGGAAGGAAAACTGTAATTGATAGTAACAAAATCATCTATACCGTCATTGTCGGGAGAAAATATTTCCGGGACTACTGTTATTTCTCCATGCACTTCGTCATTTAATTTGTATTGAGAATTTTTGTAGCCAGGAGTACCATAGCCAACAGATGTAGCGGCAGAATGAAAGTTACTTTGGATGGAAGGGCCATCGTAATCTATTC
>JBDTEK010000294.1:0-5074 GCA_039922575.1 Ginsengibacter sp. | reverse complement strand
CCGCTCACTTTTTCTCCCGTTAATTGCGCATTTCGCATGGAAATTCCCCTGATCGCATTTTCGCTGAATTCAATAAATGCCTTCCGCGAAATTTCATCATCTCCGATCATAACGGGCACGCCAATATCTCCACCCTCACGAATAGATTGAATTAAAGGTATTTCTCCAAGAAATGGAATATCAAATTCAGCAGCTAATTTTTTACCACCTTCTTTTCCAAAAATATAATATTTATTATCAGGAAGTTCTTTTGGTGTAAAATAACTCATGTTCTCTACAAGCCCTATCACAGGCACTTTCAAGCCTGGCTGGTTAAACATTGCAATTCCTTTTTTAGCATCTGCAAGGGCTACTAATTGTGGCGTAGTAACTACTATAACGCCGGTTACCGGAACCGTTTGTATAATAGTAAGGTGGACATCTCCGGTACCGGGAGGCATGTCAATTATTAAATAATCAAGGTCACCCCAGTCCACATCAGATACAAATTGTCTGATGGCGCTGCTCACCATTGGGCCACGCCAAACCACCGCCTGTCGTTCATCTACCAGTAAACCAATACTCATCAGCTTCAACCCGTAGCGGTCTATAGGAACTATTTTCCCTTTTCCGTCCACATCACGCATCACTGGCCTTTCGCCGCGAACGCCAAACATAATATGCATACTTGGTCCGTAAATGTCAGCATCCATTAAACCAACTTTTGCACCACCTTCAGCAATAGCAAGCGCAAGGTTAGATGCAACAGTACTTTTTCCTACTCCCCCTTTGCCACTTACTACAGCAATTATATTTTTTACACCTTTTAAAATATCCTTCTTATCGGTACGTAAAGAGGTTGTCTTGCTTGACCAGTTAATATTCACTTCTATCTGATCATTTATCATGGAATGAATCGCTCTTAAGCATCTGTTTTTAATTACGTCTTTTAAAGGGCAAGCGGGCGTGGTAAGTACTACTGTAAAAGATACCGAATTACCGTCGATCTTTATATCCTTCACCATATTTAAAGTAATGAGGTCTTTTTTAAAATCAGGCTCTTCCACAGTACTTAACGCTTTGATAATTTCATCTTCTGTCATGGTTCAATTTTTTGTTAAAAAGATTAGGTAGCTGCGAATTTAAACATTGATAACCTTACTTTGTTTTAAAAATGGGAAATCTTGTTTTGAAATCCGATAATTATTGATTTAAAATTTTCTGAATAAAATTTGATTATTACTTTTTTTAAGAATTATGAAAAAAATTATACTTTATTTTTTATTTTTTCTTTTTGTATTTCCCGTTGTGGTGAAGGCGCAGTTTGAAACTTACAAAGATTCTGTAATTCAATTGTATGGCGTGGTAATGTCGGCAGACAGCCTGAAGGCTTTACCCTCCGTGAGTATAATGGTAAAGGGTAGAAATCAGGGAACACTTTCAAATGAACAGGGTGTATTTTCTATTGTAGTGTTAAAAGGGGATAAATTGGAATTTACCAGCGTTGGCTACAAACCTAAATTGGTTCATATTCCAAAAAACCTGGATGGCAATCAGCAAAGTATGATTCAGTTGATGGTAGAAGACACGGTCTATCTTCCTGCAACCATTATCAAAAAATATCCATCAAGGCAAGAATTTGAACGTGATTTTGTTAATACAAAAGTACCTGACGACAAGCAGGAAGTAGCAAGGCAAAACCTTTCAGAATCCAACAGGCGCGCATTGATGTCTGTTTATCCGCGAGATGGCCGGGAGGCAAGCAATTACTACCTTAAACAAAACGCGCAAAAATATTATTCTGCCGGCCAGTTGCCACCACAAAATATTTTTAATCCACTCGCCTGGGCAGAGTTTATAAAGGCATGGAAAGCGGGCGATTTCAAAAGTAAATAAACACAGGCTGCTTCACTTACTTTCTTTTCGAACTATAATATTAATGTGTTTTAAATGACGATCATGAAGACAAAAGCCTAATCATAAGAATTCTTTTCGATCCTTAATATTCAGCGATTACTTATAGCTGCATCACCCAATTACAAAATCACCAATTCACCAAATAACCCAATCACAAAATCTTACTATAAACTTTCTATCTTTGAATTACTCAAAACAAATCAATGGATAAAATCAAAAACATTATTTTATCTTCTATCAATGTAAAACAACAGATACTTAGTGATGAAAAATTGTTGCAAACGATAATGGATTGTGTTAATGTAATAGTAAGCGCTTTTGAAAAAGGGAATAAGGTGTTGTTTTGCGGAAATGGAGGAAGCGCTTCAGATGCTCAACATCTTGCAGCCGAACTTACGGGCAGGTTTTATACAGACAGGGATGCTCTTCCTGCAGAAGCGTTACATTGCAATACATCTTATATAACCGCGGTGGCAAACGATTACAGCTATGATGTTATCTATTCAAGGTTGATAAAAGGTATAGGGAACGCAGGAGATATTTTAGTTGGATTGAGCACTTCAGGCAATAGCAAAAACATTGTAAAAGCTTTTGAAGCTTCCAAAAAAAAAGGAATGATCACCATTGCTTTCACCGGCTCAAAGGGAGGAAAATTAAAAGACCTTTCGGACCATCTGATAAATGTCCCAAGTGACGACACGCCCCGCATTCAGGAGAGCCATATCACTATTGGCCACATCATTTGCCAGTTGGTAGAAGAAATTTATTTTGCAGATACCAATGATTAAAGAAGTTATTATTCTTGCCGGCGGATTGGGAACAAGATTACGCTCCGTGGTAGCTGATATTCCAAAATGCATGGCACCTGTGGCAGGAAAACCATTTTTGCATTATCTCATTAATTTTTTGCAAAAGAATGGAATCGAAAATTACATTTTCAGTGTAGGTTACCTGCATGAAATAATTGAAGTGTATTTATATGAAAATCATTCTGATATATCGTACCAATTCTCTTTGGAAAAAGAACCTATGGGAACCGGCGGAGGAATAAAATTGGCATGCGATAAAACATCGCAGGCAAATGTGTTGATTTGCAATGGCGATACACTTTATAAAATCAATTTAAAAGAACTTTCAACATTTCATCTAAACAAAGATGCAGCCTGTACTTTAAGTCTAAAGCCCATGATTAATTTTGACCGTTATGGTGTGGTAGAATTAAATGAAAACAATTCTATAAAATCTTTTAAAGAAAAACAATTCTATCAATCAGGATTAATCAATGGTGGCGTGTATGCAATAAATGTGGATCGGTTTCTAAAAGAAAACCTTCCCGAAAAATTTTCTTTTGAAAAAGATTATCTTGAAATAAATGCAAATACGATGGGGAATAAGAATCCAAAATTATTCGGAAACATTCAGGATAATTATTTTATAGACATAGGTATTCCGGAAGATTATGAAAGGGCGAAGTATGAATTGTTGAATTGTTGAATTGTTTTATTGTTGAATTGTTTATGCTCACAGCTCAACTTTCATGGACCACCACTAGCAACCCACACTTCACAACTCACTACTCTCTATTATAAATTAAAAACCCAAATTTTGAATAACCTGCAAAATATTGATGCTTCATGGACGCTTTTTATTGATCGTGATGGTGTTGTTAATGATGAAAAACACCTGGATTACATACATACCTGGGATGAATTTAAATTCTACGATGGTGTAAAAGATGCATTCAAAATTTTTAATAGAAAATTTGGGCGAATTATTATGGTTACCAACCAAAGAGGAATTGCGAAAGGACTTACCAGATTAGAAGATCTCGAACTAATACATAGAAATATGCTGGAAGAAATAGAAAATTCCGGTGGTAGAATTGACAGAATTTATTTTTGTCCTGACATGGAAAGCCCCAACCGTAAACCAAATCCGGGAATGGGATTACAGGCTCTCAAAGATTTTCCTGAAATTGACCTTTCAAAAAGTATGATGATTGGAAATACATTGAGCGATATGAAATTTGGAAGAAACCTGGGTGTCGCTATTAACGTTTTTTTACCAACAACACGTAAGGAAGTTGATGTAAACGACGAAAATATTGATCTGGTGTTCGATGATCTTCTTTCCGTATCTAATGCATTATAACTTAGTTAAATGTGGTTCGCTTAACAATAAATTAAATGAATTAAAGTTTTCTTTGTCCAAATATTTTTGATGAATAAAATAATTCTTTTTCTTCTTTCTATTTTTATTATTGGCAGTTGCTTTGCCCAAAAACTTTCTGTAGCCAATACAAAAGCTCTCGAAAAAAAAGAAGATTCTTTAAAAATCTACGCTTTAGAAATCATTCAGGGAAGAACAGTAGAAAACCGTTTTACCGCCGACAGCCAGTTTACAAAGATGTTTGTGAGAGCGCTTAAAATAAATAGCTCATTTCATTATCCGTTCGATTCACTTACCACCATTTCAAAATTATCTCCAAAAGATAGTTCGTTTAAAATATATACCTGGCAGTTAGTTGTAAATGATAACCTGGTGAGGCAACATGGCGCTATACAAATGAAAACTCCGGATGGTTCACTTAAATTATTTCCACTCATTGATAAAACTTCCTCGGTAAGCAATCCTGAAGATACGATAACGAATAATTTCGGCTGGATAGGTGCGGTTTATTACAAGCTCGTTGAAAAAAAAGCATTTGGCAGGAATTATTATACACTTTTGGGTTATGATGAAAATAACCTGAACAGCAATAAAAAAATCATTGAAATTCTCACTTTCAAAAATGATGAGCCAGTTTTTGGTGGCTCCAATTTTAGTTTTCATGATAATAGCATCCATAAAAGATCTATGGCGAGGTATATAATGGAATATAAAAAAAATGCGGGTCCAAGGTTAACTTATGATGCCGATCAGGACATGATTATTTATGAACATTTAATTTCTGAAACCGGCGAACCTAATAAAAAATATACCTACATCCCGGATGGCGATTATGAAGGTTTAAAATGGATAGATGGCAAATGGGTGCACATTCAAAAAGTATTTACACAAAAGACCCCCGAAGGTCAGGAACCTGTGCCCCACCCGATCAGGGATGCAAAAGGAAATATTGATGAATCAAAATTAAGCCAGCGGATGCCTGAGAATGATGATGTTAATGAAGAAAATA
>JBDTEK010000293.1:0-9074 GCA_039922575.1 Ginsengibacter sp. | reverse complement strand
AAGAAATTGGATGGACCGCTTGTGAATCCACGATTGCGGTATCGCAGACACTATATATTTTAAAACTTTCATTTTGGAATATTTGTTCTTATTTTTTATAGAATCACTTTTTTAATAAGTGATTTATATTATAAAAAAGAGCATGAAAAAATAACTTGAATTACATTTTACAGAAAGAAAATTCTGTAATATGAATAGGCAACTAATGACCTTTATAACAGGAGCTCATCTTAAAATAGATCAAGATGATCTGTTGCTGTAGATGAAGTATCAAATCAGGAAAGTGCAGTATAGAATAGAGTAACTTATTTTACTGCTTCGGGGAGGTAAATAATTTAAAGGAATATTTTTTTCTGAATACAAAAGGGCAAATTCAGAAAAGGAAAAAACTCTAGGCAAAAGTGCCTTAGAATAGATAAAGTTGCTAAAATAGTCGGTAGGGAGATTCTGGTCAACATGAACTTTCAAAACTTTCACCTGGTCTTTGCAACAATCGTTGGGCTCATTCTTATGCATGCCACATTTAGCGCATGAAGAACTTTCACCGGCGCTTAAGTCCCATTCAATCACTTTGCCCATACACTCATGCATGTATACAGTGGCACCCGACGATGAAGCCAGGTAAGCAAAGGTTAATATGAGAAGTAGAAATTTTTTCATTAGAAAGGTCGAAGATAAATCTTATTTGTATTGTCGGTTGAATTTTAAGAAAACGTATTTTAGTATTTAATTTTCAACAAAGTGATAAATTAGTTTGATGTCTTCTGGCTGATATTTCATCAATAACGCCTATGAATTTTTAATTGAATATATTATTTTTAAATTAACAGTATTCAAAAATTTGGTTTTATAGAGTGAGCTTTCAAGTTCAATAACTTATCTCTTTTTCGTTTGTGAGGGCAAATTCAAAATAATAAGATTGAATTCGTTAAATTCTTTCAAAATCTTGGAATTGCTTTTCATTTTCTCATATACGAATTACATGATAGTCATCCAATAAATTTGGCACAGTTTATAATATAAAGTTAATTGACTAAATTGTCTGGATGCGCACTTTCGGGAAGTTTCTTTCAAACAAAAATTACCCGTATTGGGGGGAAGAACCAACGATTGTAAAGAAGAAATAAAGCCCGAAAGGCGATATGCTTGTATTTACAAATGGGCATTTGCAGTTGAATTATTTTAATTAAATTTTCGAAAAATAAAGATGAGAGAACCTAAATTTATTATTGTTGTAGGAGCATCAGCCGGTGGCATGAATGCTTTGATAGAGCTGGTGTCGCAATTAAAAACCGGAATGGATGCAGCCGTTTTTATTGTTTTGCATTTATCGAGAACGAGCGTTAGCGATTTTTTGGTTCATCGCCTTCAACCTCATACTTCATTAAAATGTACTATAGCAAAAGATAATGAGGAAATGGAAAAAGACCATGTTTATATTGCTGCGCCTAACCATCATTTATTGGTTAAAAAAAATAGAGTTATTCTGGGTGACGGCCCCCAGGAAAATCGTTGGCGGCCTTCAATAGATGTATTATTCCGTTCCGCGGCGGTGGCTTATAGCACAAGAACAATAGGCGTTGTATTAACCGGATTGCTCGATGATGGCACCGTTGGTATGGATGCCATCAAAAGGAGTGGTGGAAGTACGATTGTGCAGAATCCCAATGAGGCAGAATTTCCTGATATGCCACTATCTGTGCTAAACACGATGGAGGTAGATCATTGTATTTCGCTTTCACAAATGGGCGACGTTATTTTTGATATAACACAAACTGATCCTGAAGAAATGCCCGTGCCTCCTGATATAATTATAGAATCTGAGATTGCCGAAAGAGTAGTAATAGATTATGATAATGTCAGGCAATTGGGCGAAAAAAGTATTTATGCATGTCCCGATTGTGGCGGAGGGTTGTGGTATATTGAAAATGGAAGTGCTAATGTGAACCGCTATCGTTGTCATATCGGGCATTCTTATTCAGAAAAAGATTTGGCGCTAAAACAGTCTGAAATGCTGGAATCCACTTTATGGATAGCGCTACGCATTATGGAGGAAAGGAGAAACCTCCTGAAGAAAATGGAAGAAGATAATAATAAAAGAGGTCTTTCAAGAATGGCAACCGGATACGGCGCGAAAAAAGATGAGTTGCAGGTGCATATTGATAACCTGAAGGAAGTTTTATTTGCTACGAAAAAAGCAGTGTAAAGTTTGAAGTCACCATGTCACTGGAATAAATTCCGGTATTACAAGATCGGTCGTACCTGGCGGTACTTGTCGAATTAGGTTCAATTCAATAAAATAATAGAAAACCTCCAATGCCGTAGGCGTGACCTATTTTGTAACCACCGATTTCAATCGGTGGCAATCACTCAAGGTCGGCTTTAACTTTACATATCGGATTAGGTTCAATAAAATAGGGCGAAACCTCCAATGCCGTAGGCATGACCTATTTTGTAACCACCAATTTCAATCGGTGGAAAAATCATACTAAGCCGGCTTTAACTTTACTTCGGATTAGGCTCAATTAAATAGTAGAAAACTCCCAATGCCGTAGGCATCGCCAACTTTGTAACCATCGATTATAAGTGGCAGTTTCCAAATTTTTTTCATATTCCTTAAAATATATATTATCTTACGTTACCTTCTACCTTAATCACGTACAAAAAAACAAATAAGGCACACTTAAACCTCACAGGTTTAATGATACCTCACAGGCTTTTTGAAAACCGGTGAGGTTAAACATATAACCTGGATACACATGCAAAAAAATAAAAACGATACGGTCAAAATACTTTCTAAAAACCTTTTTCCGGTTGTGGGCATTGGCGCTTCTGCCGGTGGCTTGGATGCTTTTAAGAAATTGATAACAGCTATTCCTGAGCATTCGGGAATGGCTTACATTCTTGTACAACATTTACATCCCGGATATGAAAGTGCTTTGCCCGAAATTTTACAACGGCAAACAAAAATCCCTGTTGTAGAAATAGAGGATAACGTTCATGTAGATCCCAATCGTATTTATGTGATCCCTTCCAATAAAACACTCGTTGCTACTGACGGAGTTTTAAAACTGAGCCCAAGGCCTACAAAGGACAAACAAAATATGCCCATAGATATTTTCTTTTCTTCTCTTGCAGAAGTTCACGAAGCACACTCCATCGGCGTGATATTATCGGGCACCGGCGCAGATGGTACGGAGGGTTTAAGAAATATAAAAGAACGTGGCGGCTTTACTTTTGCTCAATCTGCGGATTCGGCCGCTTACGATGCCATGCCACAACATGCCATTGATGCTGATGCCGTTGATTTTATACTACCTCCCGAAAAGATTCCGCAAAGATTGATGGAACTACAACTATCTTTTGCTACACCCTCTTCCCAGGATGAGCCTGGTTTAAAAAATAAAACAAGTGAAGATGAATTCAGGCAGATACTTGCTGTTCTTAGGGTTCGGTTAGGTGTGGATTTCAGTTTTTACAAGCAAACTACCATTCGCAGACGAATCATCCGGCGAATGGTCATTCTCAAATTTGAAAACGTTTCAGATTATCTTGATTACCTAAAAAATAACAAGCCAGAACTGGAGCTTTTATTTCATGACTTATTGATACCGGTTACTTCTTTCTTTCGCGATACAAAAACTTTTGAAACATTATGTGAAGATGTTATCCCTTTAATTGTAAAAGATAAATCAACCATTAATCCGTTGCGCATCTGGGTGGCGGGATGCTCTACCGGGCAAGAAGCTTATTCAATAGCAATATGCCTCCACGAATATTTGAGCGACCATTTTTCTAATACTAAAATTCAGATTTTTGCAACCGACATTTCTGAACAATCTATTAAAGCAGCAAGAAACGGTACCTATTCAAAAAAAGAATTAGAGGGGATTTCAGAATACCGCCTGAATCAATTTTTTAATAAAATTGATGGACATTACCAGGTTAAGAAAACGATAAGGGATACGTGCATTTTTGCCGTACACAATCTTTTAAAAGATCCGCCATTTTCAAAAATGGATTTGATCAGCTGTCGTAATGTGCTTATTTATTTTGAGCCTTTTTTGCAAAAAAAAGCACTCTCGATGTTTCATTATGCACTCAATGATAAAGGAACTTTATTGTTGGGAAAATCGGAAACTACCGGCAGCTCCTCCGATCTTTTTAATCCTTTTGGGAAAAAAGATAAATTATATACCAAAAAATCTATGCCAGGCAGGATTATGAATGTAGTGGGTGAACGCAACGAAACAGCCTACCCCGACAAAAATTATTTTCTGCGAAGCAAAGAAGGAAAAGGAGTTGATTTTCAAAGAAATGCGGATGAAATTTTGCTTTCAAAAGCACCGGTAGGGGTGGTAGTAAACGATCAGTTTGACATTGTACAATATCGTGGTTCTACGGGTGAATATTTAGAAGCTTCACCGGGCAAACCAAGTTTGAATGTGTTGAAAATGGCTAAAGAAGGTTTGTCTTTTGAAATTCGTAATGCATTGTACAATGTAAAAAAAACCAAAGAACCCTTTATTAAGGAAGAAATTCCGATAAATAAAGGAAAGCAATTAGTAACTATCGAAGTAATTCCTTTATTGAATACGATTGATTTGCATTATTTGATTTTGTTTAGAGAGCATGTATCAGGTGAAGAACAATCCGTATTCCCCAACCCTGAGCCCTCAAACCTCAAAGCTCACAGCTTAGATCTCAAACGCATTGAACAATTAGAAAAAGAATTAGCACAGGCACGGGAAGATATGCGCAGCATTACCGAAGAGCAGGAAGCCGCCAATGAAGAGTTGCAAAGCGCCAATGAAGAACTACTGAGTGGCAGCGAAGAATTGCAAAGCCTGAACGAAGAACTGGAAACCAGCAAAGAAGAATTGCAAAGTACCAATGAAGAATTGATAACTGTAAATCAGGAACTCTACGACCGCAATGACCAACTGAATCTAAGCCGCAAGTTTGCCGAAGCCACTTTATCTACTCTTCACGAATCAATGTTGGTGCTTGATAAAAACTTTGTCATCAAAAGCGCCAACAATTCCTTTTATAAAATTTTTCAGTTGACGGAAGAGGAAACACTGGGCAAAATCTTATTTGAATTACAAAACAACAGTTGGGATATTCCAGGACTGCACAAAGAACTGGTAAGGATCCAGAAAGAAAAAGAAAAGATGATAGAAGTGGAAATTACTTTTATATTTCCAGTCATCGGAGAGCGCACCATTTGTTTTAATATCCAGCCGATAAGGAGGGAAAATGACGAACAATTGATTTTGTTGGCATTGGATGATATTACTTTAAGAAAAAACTCGGAACAAATACTTCAAAAAAGTGAAACGAAATTCCGCGAATTGATATACGGATTGCCTGCTGCTGTATATACCACCGATACAAAAGGATTTATAAAATTATATAACGAAGCTGCGGAAAGACTTTGGGGCCGCAAACCTGAAATAGGAAAAGATGAATGGTGTGGTTCCGGCAAATTATTTAATGCAGATGGTAACCCTTTACCACATGATGAATGCCCAATGGCAATAGCATTGAAAGAAGGCCGTATAGTAAATACAGAAATTATAGTTGAGAAACCTGATGGTTCCAGAACCAACGTAATTCCCTATCCGCAACTTGAATATGATGGAGCTGGAAAGATTACAGGTGCAATCAATACTTTAATGGATATTACGGAGCAGGTAAAGGCCAAAAATCTGATTCAGCAAAATGCTGATATGCTGAACAATTTATTCATGAATACTGCGGCTTTTATATGTATTTTTAAAGGGCCGGAATATATATATGAATTAGTAAATCCTGAATACCAAAAATTGTTTGGCACCCGCAAACTAATGGGCTTAAAGCTACTTGACGCTATACCTGAAATACGAGGAACTGAAACAATGGTCTTAATTGATAATGTGTATAAAACCGGCGTTACTCATGTTGGTACAGAAACGCTAATATATCTTTCACGGGATGAAGGCAGAGAGCCCGAGGCTTCTTATTTTAATTTTTCTTACCAACCAATGTTCAATTTGACAAAGGAAATAGATGGAATACTTGTTTTTGGCTATGAAGTAACGGAACAGTTCCTCGCAAAAAAACAAGTTGAAAAGAATATGAGGCTACTGCTGGAGTCCATTTCGCAAATAACGATAACTGCATCACCCGATGGTAGAATAACTTTCTACAATAAATATTACCTTGACTACACAGGTTTGACATTAGAGAAAGCGACAGCCATAATGGGTTGGAGAAATATAATACATCCTGATGATTTGGAATTGACCCTTAAAAACGGAAAACATTCCATGGCTACGGGTGAAGATTTTTATGATGAATTGAGGTTAAAAAGAAAAAGTGATGGAACCTACCGTTGGCACCTGGCGAGGGCAACAGCCATAAAGGATGATACAGGTAAAATAATTTCGTGGGTAGGTGCTGCCACAGATATTCACGATCAGAAAATGAAGGAACAGAGGAAAGATGAATTCATCGGCGTTGCAAGTCATGAGATGAGAACCCCGCTCACTACCGCCAAAGCGTACCTGCAATTACTTGAACTTACTATACCCAAAGACAATGAAAATGCAAATCTTTATGCAAAAAAAGCAATCGTTTCTGTTGACAGGCTCAACGATTTGATAAGCGAATTATTGGACGTGAGTAAAATTCAAAATGGGAAACTAAATTACCATATTACCACTTTCAATTTCAATGAAATGATTGATAACACTATTGAAGAAGTGAAATATTCCTCACCCGAACGCATCATTATAAAAACGGGCGAAATAGACCAGAAAGTGGTTGGAGATAAAGACAGGTTGCAGCAGGTAGTTATTAATTTGTTGAATAATGCTATAAAATATTCACCGGGTGGAGGAAAAGTTCTTATAAATGTGGCATTGGAAAATGAGGAATTAAAAGTATCGGTAAAAGATGAAGGCATTGGGGTGTCCCAACGCAACCTTGAGAAAATATTTGAGAGGTATTTCCGCGTAGAAGATCCCGCATTACCATTTCAGGGACTAGGTATTGGATTATTTATCTCTTATGAAATAATTCAACGCCATCATGGAAAAATTTGGGCAGAGAGCAAATCAGGAAAAGGAAGTACATTTTATTTTTCAATTCCGGCAGGGAAGGTTTAAGAATTAATTCTTAATCTCTTGTATTTCCAAATAAAAAGGAGCTGATAAAAAGAGAACTATTACGACAATCAGAGCAATCTCAGGTGAAACAATTAAAGAGGCTTTACTTCCTCCTGCCTTCCGCTCTTTTTAAAATTTTCGTCTGAGAGTATTGATTTTATAGCGTAATGGAAAAATAGTATTGATTTTTAGGCGTTTTGTCCGTTAGCCTTTAGTTTGTGCGATAATGTTTATAAATTTTAATCGCAGAAAATAAAAGCATCGAAAACACAATCAACACTCCTATTGCCCAGGCCACACTTAATAATTGTTTTACCACGGCAAGCATTACTATGGAGATCAGGAAAATAGTGGCAGCCTCATTCCAAATCCTTAATTGTTGGGAAGACCAGCGGAAGTCTCCTTTTTTCTGTTGAATAAAAATGCGATGCAGCGAAAGGTGATAAATAAATAGGCCCAAAACGAAGAAAAGCTTTATTAAAAGCCAGGAGGGCAAACTTCCATAAAGTATTCCTATCCACACACCGAATAGTAAAGTAAGTATGGCAGATGGCCATGTAATACCATACCACAGCCGCTTTTGCATAATACTAAATTGTTTCAAAAGAATAGACCTTTCCGGTTCTGGTTTAGCATTTGCTTCCGCACTATATACAAATAATCTTACGATATAAAAAAGTCCGCTAAACCATGTTACGACAAAGATGATGTGCAAAGCCTTAATGTAGAAATACATAGTGAATGGTGAATGAGTGAATGGTGAATGGTGAATGGTGAAGCGTGAATGGTGAATGGTGAAGCGTGAATGGTGAATCGTGAATGATCGTGAATGGTGAATAGATTCACGATTGCCGATTCACGATTGCCGATTGCCGATTCACGCTTCACGCTTCACGATTGACGCTTCACGATTGACGCTTCACGCTTTCATCGTAGAATTAATCATAGCCGTCAGTATTTTGAAACATCTTATCATTTGCACTCCTAATTTCTCCAATTTAATATCAGTTAAATAGTCTAAATCGTGAGCCACATCAAATGCGGCATCAATTTCAATAATTGATCCTCTGGAAATTTCATAATATCTTTTTCTTTCAACTTCAGATCTTCTGGAAGCCCCTTCTGCAATATTGAGATGAACTGATAAAGCGGCTCTGCGAATTTGAGATATCATTCCGAATTTTTTATCAGGTGGTAGTAGTTTGCTTAATTTGTAACATTCCAAAACAAACAATCTTGAAGCACTGTACAAATCAAGTTTTTGATGATTTAAATTTAAAAACATAAGCTATAAATTTTAGAGGTGAATGGTCGTGAATGGTGAATGGTGAATGGTGAATGGTGAATGGTCGTGAATGGTGAATGGTCAATGGTGAATGGTGAATCGTCAATGGTGAAATGGTGAATTGTGAATCGTCAATGGTGAATGGTGAATGGTGAATCGTCAATTTAGTGAATAACTCTACAATCAGTTTGCAATCATCAATTTTTGCTCATCATCAAATTTAAGGTAAAAAATAATTTAATACCAGAATATCCTTTCATGCTTCCCGCTTCCCGCTTCCCGCCTCACGCTTCCCACCTCACGCTTCCCACCTCACGCATCACGCATCACGCATCACGCTTCACCATTCCCGCTTCACGTTTCACGCATCACGCTTCACGTTTCACGCATCACGCATCACGCATCACGCATCACGCTTCCCGCTTCCCGCTTCCCGCTTCCCGCTTCACGTTTCACGCTTCACGCTTCCCGCTTCCCGCTTCACGTTTCACGCATCACGCATCACGTTTCACGCATCACGCATCACGCTTCACGCATCACGCTTAACGCATCACGCATCACGCTTCCCGCTTCACTTTTCACGCTTCACGCATCACGCATCAAGCTTCACGTTTCACGCATCACGCTTCACCATTCAC
>JBDTEK010000292.1:0-5455 GCA_039922575.1 Ginsengibacter sp. | reverse complement strand
ACAAATGGATTGGCACTTATAAAGAAGGACCACTATTGATCATTGATGCAGACACCAATAAATTCGCGGAAAATGACGAGGATCTTGGTATCATAATTAACCAAATAGATGCGCAATTATATGGATTATTCTAAATAAGAATTTTGGCAATAATTCGGGTATTAATAGTCATGCAAAGAATTAGTTCTTATGACAAAAATGTTACTGTATTAGTAAGAAAATCCTGAATTATTTTTTCGAAGCTTCCAAATCCTTCTGCATTTGCGCAGGCAAAGTGATAATACCTTTTTCTGTATATGCTTTAGAATTTTTGTTTTTAATGATTTGTATATTGATGTTATTGCTGGCCACATCAACATAAATAATAGTATGGTACGATGGGCAATCATGTACTTTACATCCGCTTGCGCTTAAAATACCATCTTCTTCTATAAAAGGAGTTTGCACATTCCAGTTATTTTTCATTTCTGAATACTCTTTTTCTCCCAACATTTTTATCAAACGGTTGTCAATTGTCGAATTATCAAACATGCCGGCTTCGGTGGCTGTTTTACCTTTCCAGTCATTAATGAAATTGAGGGAAGAGGTATTGACATCTTCCTGTAAAGCTGCGGGCGCTTTGGCGGTATCGGCAGCAGAGTCAGCAGCCGGAGGAATTTTGGGATTATTTTGAGTCTGGTTATTACATGAAAACAATAAAAAAAAAGAAGAGAATAGAGCAATAATAAACTCTTTCATTTGGCTAAATTTTGTTGTATGATCGTTTTTAAAGACACATCAAACATATTGCCAATAAAAAGCTGAAAAAATAATTTAGAATTAGTTCAGGCTGTTTTAGCTAATTTTTGGTGCGGCTGCTACGATTTCCTCTCCTGCGGCTTTTTCGAATTTCTTAAAATTATTTATGAATTGTTGAGCCAGATCATTCGCTTTTTGATCATACTCATTTTTATCTTTCCAGGTATTTCTTGGATTCAAAATTCCTGAAGGAACTTCCGGACATTCTTTTGGCATGCTCATTCCAAATACCGGGTGTGTTTCATACTCCACATTCTCTAGTTTTCCTTCTAGCGCAGCAGTAATGATTGCCCTGGTATAACGAAGTTTAATTCGTTTTCCCACACCATAAGCACCACCGCTCCATCCCGTATTTACCAGCCACACATTTACATGATTTTCCTTCATCTTTTTGCCAAACATTTCCGCATACCTTATGGGCGATAATGGTAAAAAAGGAGCGGCAAAACATGCACTGAAGACAGGTTTTGGTTCTTTTATGCCATCTTCTGTGCCAGCTACTTTTGCAGTATAGCCACTAATAAACTGGTACATTGCCTGCCCAGGGGTAAGCTTGCTTACCGGAGGTAAAATACCATAAGCATCAGCAGTAAGGAGAAAAATATTTTTTGGAGTATTGCCAATGGAAGGATGAAGGGCATTACTGATGAAACTCAAAGGGTAACTAACTCTCGTATTTTCAGTAATCTTTTTGCTGGCGAAATCTATTTTATTGGTGCCTTCGATGAAAGTTACATTTTCCACCAGCGCACCCGGGCGAATGGCATTGAATATTTCAGGCTCTTTTTCAAAATTCAAATCAATTGTTTTGGCATAGCAGCCACCCTCAAAATTAAACACCGTATTTTCTGTCCAGCCATGTTCATCATCTCCAATCAATTTTCTGTTCGGATCGGCGCTAAGAGTAGTTTTACCCGTTCCGCTCAATCCAAAGAATATGGCAGTATCACCATCGCATCCCATATTGGCAGAACAATGCATACTCAATACGTTCTTATCGTGAGGTAGAATAAAATTCAGGATAGAAAAGATGCCTTTTTTAATTTCCCCAGTGTAATGTGAGCCACCGATCAAAATCATTTTTTTTGTAAAATTTACCAAAGTAAAATTTCCCTGCCTAATATGATCCGTTTCGGGATCTGCTAAAAAGCGAGGCGCATGAATGATATACCAATCAGGAGTGAAATCTTCCAATTCTTCTTCAGTTGGCCTTAAAAACATATTGTATGCAAATAAATTACTGGAAGGATCTTCATTAATAACGCGGATATTTAAGCGGTATTTAGGATCGGCACATGCGAATGAATCACGGATCCAAATTTCTTTTTGCCCAAGATAATCCATCATTTTTTTATAAATCCCATCAAAATATTTTTCTTCTATCGGTTGATTAATTTCGTTCCAGTTTACTGACGCAACTGTAATGCTGTCTTTTACAATGAATTTATCCTTGGGGCTTCTACCGGTAAATTTTCCTGTTTCAATTACCAATGCCCCGGTATCGTTCAGCGTTCCTTCATTTCTTTCGAGGCATTGATGGACAAGCTCGTCCGGAGGGAGTTGATAAAAAGTATTTTCGGCAGATTTTAAGCCTAAAGAATATAAAAGGTTTTTAGGCATAGCGAACATTGTTGGCACTGACATGGAAAGTATTTTGTTGATTAATTTGTAAAGTTAGCTATTCATTTTTTTGATTTGTATAAAAAGAATATCAATAATACTATAAATATTTTATTCTATCTAAAATGTACTGCTTTACTTTTAAAGAAATTGAGTAATTAATGAATAAAAACCTTAAAGTGCAATCATTTCTTAAAAAGAATGAAAACTTGGATTTTTTATTGTGTATTATATACGCATTTTTGGCTACACTAAACGAGCAAATTTAAAATATATCGGTCTGCACAAGGTTGCCGATCATTAAAATTATTTCTGAAAGTTTAATTGGACTTATGTAGGTTATTAACCTTGCTACATTTTAAAATGGACGCCTCAAAACAGAAAAAATTTTAATCATGTATATTGCAATCCCTTAAATTAATATTACATGAAATATTTACCGCTAAATCCTGAAATTTTTATTCAAAACCGTAAAAGGTTTATTGCGAAGATGGAAAAAAAATCCATTGCTATTTTTAATAGTAATGATGAGTTACCTGCTAATGGCGATGCGCTTCATCCTTTTATTCAAAATGCTGATCTACTTTGGCTTACGGGTATTACGCAGGAAGATACAATGGTAATTCTATTTCCTGATAATCCTGATCCAAAATACAGGGAAGTGCTGGTATTGGTGCGTCCTAATGAGCTGAAAGAGAAATGGAATGGCCATCAATTACGCGCTAATGAGGCAAAAAATATTTCAGGAATAGAAACGATTGTTTGGTTGGATACACTGGATGGATTATTGCAACCATGGATTCATTTGGCGGATACCATTTATTTAAATACAAATGAAAATGATCGCAAATCGAATCAGGTTCCTGTAAGAGATTACCGTTATGCTGCGTCTATGCGTGACCGTTATCCGCTGCATAATTATCGCCGGAGTGCAAAAATATTAAAAGAATTACGGGCTATTAAAACACCTATGGAAATTGAAGTAATTCAAAAAGCAATTGATATCACAGACAATACGTTTCGCAGGTTATTAAAGTTTATAAAACCTGGCGTAATGGAATATGAAATTGATGCTGAAATATGGCATTCCTTTTTGACGCAACGCGCTACAGGACCTGCTTACGGAAGTATCATTGCAAGTGGTGATAATGCAAGGATTTTGCATTATGTAAATAATAACCAGGAGTGTAAAGATGGCGATTTAATATTGATGGATTTTGGAGCAGCATATGGAAATTATAATGCTTATCTTACAAGGACGATCCCTGTAAACGGAAAGTTTTCCAGACGGCAAAAAACCGTTTATAACGCATGTTTGGATTTGCATCATTTCTGCGCCTCTATTTTAAAACCTGGAATAAGTATTAATGAATGCACAGAGAAGGTGGCTGATGAAGCGACTGTAATTTTCCAGAGAATTGGCTTACTGAAAAAGGCCGAAATTAAAAATGAAGATCCGGAAAATAGGGCTTACAGAAAATATTTGTATCACGGTATTTCGCATCATTTGGGGCTAGATGTGCATGACCTGGGAACTAAAAATGAACCTATAAAAGCAGGAATGGTATTCACAATAGAACCAGGCATTTATATTGAAGAGGAAAAAATGGGCGTGCGGATTGAAAATAATTTCTGGATCACTAAGAATGGTAATAAAGATTTAATGAAGAATATTCCGATTACAGTGGAGGAAATTGAGGCGTTAATGAAATAAGAACCTGCGATTGACGACTTGGCGACCAATATGCGGATGTAAAAAGATCAGCAATTGAAGTTGGAGGTTGTCTTTATATTGCGAGATGAAGAAATTTAATTACAGAAGAAAAATTCAGTTTACTTTACAATTTATTGGATAAATTAGTAGCAATGATTCAAAAATTTAAAAACTCATTTAATTAAAATTCACTGCTTAGGCCGGCGGTCAGCTTTCACACATAATGAAAAAAATTCCAAACCTCTTCTCCCTTCTCAATCTTTTTTTTGGTGGCATGGCAATTATTTTTGCATTGCAAACTAATTCGGTAATTATTTATTTAGACCAACAGTTTAATAGCAGTTTTAATATTCCGGAAAGGCTTTCATGGGCGGCCATTTGTATTATCATTGCGGCTGTCATAGATTTTTTGGATGGTTTTGTAGCACGCTCATTAAACGCAGCAAGTGAAATGGGAAAGCAATTAGATTCGCTGAGCGATGTGGTGAGTTTTGGTGTAGCTCCTGCTGTTATTATTTACCAGTTATTAAAATTTAGTTATGCCCGTGACGAAAATGGATTGGATGTTTCCATTGTATGGTTAATGCCCGCCCTTATTCTGGCGTGCGCTGCTGCATATCGTCTTGCTAAATTTAATTTATCGGTTGATCAGCAATATTCTTTTAGAGGAGTTCCTGTACCTGCTGTTGGTTTATTAGTAGCTTCTTTTCCGCTTATTTTACATTTCAATAACATAAGCGATGTCAGCTCGTTTATTTTGAACCAATGGTTTTTGTATGCGCTGATTATTGTTTTAAGTTATTTAATGGTTTCCAATCTTCGGATGATGTCGTTAAAGTTTGTTGATTTTTCTTTACAAAATAATTTGCCGAAAATAATATTATTAATCATTGCAATCATTGCTGCCCTATTTTTGCATTGGGTGGCAGTACCGGTAGTCTTTATATTTTATATTTTATTTTCATTAACCACCTCAAAAAAAATTAAAACTGAATGAATTTTGTTGCAGAAATAAAAATTATGCCTTTAAAGGAATTACTTGATCCGCAGGGAAAAGCAGTGTTAGACGGACTTGCTAATCTTCGTATTGAAAATGTGTCAGACGTGCGAATAGGAAAAAATATTCAATTGAAGTTGGAAGCTGATTCTGCGGAAGCAGCAAAACTAATTGCAGAAGAGGCAGCGCAAAAATTATTGGCTAATGCAGTAATGGAAGACTATACAATTGAAATAATCAATTAAGAACAAAAATTGTATTGACAATTATGATTTACACGACAAGGGATAAATTAGTGGATTTTCGGATGAATTGTTCAAAGCTTT
>JBDTEK010000291.1:0-3735 GCA_039922575.1 Ginsengibacter sp. | reverse complement strand
CTTGGTTATTCAATCGCGTACCTTAGAACTCAAAAACTGAAGTACGATATTTACGCTGCTGAATTTGCGAAAACCGGAATTATTTTTGGCATACTTGGTTTAGTAACCGGCGCCATTTGGGCAAAATATACCTGGGGCGAAGCATGGAGTAATGATCCAAAACAAATAGCCGCGGCCATTGCTGTTTTAATTTATTTCGCATACATCGTTTTACGTGGTTCCATGACGGATATAGATAAAAAAGCACGTGTGTCTGCAGTCTATAATATTTTTGCTTACTTCATTTACATACCATTAATAATGATTTTGCCACGTATGGTACAATCTCTTCACCCGGGAGGCATGGAGGGTGCGCAAGGTGGCGGCAATCCTGCGCTTGGGGGTGGCAGCCTTGATCCTGTAATGCGAATGATCTTCTGGCCAGCGGTTTTTGGATGGATACTTTTAGGAATCTGGATCAGCAATCTTAAAATTAGATTGAACCTGCTTGCCAATAAAAATATAATTAATGAATAAATTGTTTATGAAGCGTATATGCTTAACCGTTATCTCAGCATTGTTTTATTCACTTCTGAAAGCGCAATCTGTCGCTGATTCTGCTTCCCCTTCAATAGATACAACCATGAGAAGCCACAATAAAATTTATGTGGTAATGACCGTTTGTATTGTTATTCTGACTGTCCTATTTTTATATCTCATCAGAATAGATATTAAAGTCTCAAAAAAAGAAAAATCCGCGTTATAAGCTGAACATTTTTTTTTTCATTCTTCCAAATAACCGAACTTTAAAAAAATATATATTATGTCATCAAATGTATCGTATAGCTTTTTTCACAATGTGGAAAAAAGTTTCGACAAAGCAGCCGTTTTTACCACGTGGGATAACGGTATTTTACAGCAAATAAAACAATGCAACAGCGTGCTTCAGGTCCGTTTTCCCATAAAAAGAGAGAGCGGCGAAATTGTAACTTTAGAAGCCTACAGGGTGCAGCACTCACACCACAAAACGCCTTGCAAAGGAGGTATCCGCTTTAGCAATGCAGTAAACCAGGATGAAGTAATGGCCCTTGCTGCACTCATGACTTTTAAGTGCGCTATTGTAAACGTTCCTTTTGGGGGCGCCAAAGGAGGTATCAAAATTAATCCGAGAGAGTATACACCTTATGAGCTTGAAAAAATAACCCGACGCTATACCGCAGAATTAATTAAGAAAAATTTTATAGGACCGGGTACAGATGTACCAGCGCCTGACTATGGCACCGGCGAAAGAGAGATGGCGTGGATTTTAGATACTTATGTCGCTATGCATCCGGGAGAAATTGATGCTGCGGGCTGTGTTACCGGCAAACCTGTTTCGCAGGGCGGCGTACGCGGTCGAAGAGAAGCCACAGGTTTAGGTGTGTTTTATGGCCTTAGTGAAATATGCAATATGCCCACTTTAATGGATAAACTTGGATTACCGCTTGGTGTAAAAGGTAAACGTATTTGTGTGCAGGGAATGGGTAATGTAGGTTATCACACCGCTTTATTTTTCCAACAGGCTGGGGCAATACTGGTGGGAATCGCAGAGTATGAAGGCGCTATTAAAAACTACGATGGGCTGGATATAGAACAAGTGTTTTTACATCGCAAAAAAACAGGATCTATACTTGATTTTCCTGGTGCACAAAATTTTGAAAAAACAGGAGATGCGCTCGAGATGGAGTGCGATATTTTAATTCCTGCAGCGTTGGAAAATGTGATCAATGGCGAAAATGCTTCAAGAATAAAAGCAAAAATAGTTGGTGAAGCCGCTAATGGGCCACTTACTCCTGAAGCTGATGATATATTAAACCTCAAAGGAATTTTAATAGTACCTGATATGTACCTGAATGCCGGCGGCGTTACAGTAAGCTATTTTGAATGGCTGAAAAACCTTAGCCATGTACGTTATGGCCGTTTAGAAAAACGTTTTGATGAAAATATGAATCATCATATCGTAGATCAAATGGAAGCTCTTACCGGTAAGAGCATCAGCGCGGCAAACAGGGAATTTATCCTTCGCGGTGCAGAGGAAGTTGACCTGGTAAGAAGCGGCCTTGAGGAAACCATGATAGCTGCAACACGTGAAATTGTTGACATTTGGCAAAAAACCCCGGCAATTCCTGATATGCGCACAGCGGCTTATGTTTGTGCTATTAATAAAGTAGCCACTTCCTATGCTGAGCTTGGAATTTTCCCATAATAAATTTTATAAATTCAAACCATATTGAAAGTTGATTTGTAGCTCTTTTTTTTATTACATTGATATTTATTCATAATCAGGAAAAAGATCAGTTTGAAAAAATTGATCTTTTTCTTTTTTAAAGCCATAACAATAACTGCCGTTGGTAATTATTAAATATTGAGCCGGTAAAGAAATATGATAGCGGAGAATTTGTTCCAAAGTTTTTTCAGATAGCATTACATTCATTTCCTTGCATTCAATTATCATCCAGGGTTTGGATTGACGGTTATACACCACTATATCACAGCGTTTTTTCAACTCGCCCAATTTTATTTCTTTCTCAATTGCAATTAATGAAGCCGGATATTGCTTTTTTTTCAGAAGAAATTGAATGATATTCTGTCGTACCCATTCTTCAGGTGTAAGCACCACCCACTTTTTCCTAATCGCGTCAAAAACTTCGTGTATGCCTTCCCGTTGTTGAGTCTTTAGTTTCTCTTTTGGAAATTCTATTTTTATCATTTGCTCAATGTAATAATTGAAAAACGTACGGAAACAGTAACCATTTAAATTCGTGTTATCAGTGCCCAAAAATCGTATTAATTGCTCTTCTAAATTCATGAAATTTGCGCCTGAAAAATTGGTGTTATTTTACCTTTCCCCGCTTCGTTGAATTCGTACTAAAACTCACGTTATAAAATTAGTGATTCAAAATTTCTGCAATCTAAATTCTAAAATCGTATTTTTATCCATAAGCGAATAAAAAATTATTGGCTTAACAGAATATGAAGACAAAAAAAGAAATTGTAGATAACTGGCTTCCACGTTACACAGGCGAAAAGCTCGAAAATTTTGGGGAGTATATACTGCTTACGAATTTCAGCAATTATGTAAAAATGTTTGCTGATATACATAATGTAAAAGTGGTGGGAGTAGATAAGTCAATGGAATGTGCCACAGCGGGCGATATTACCATCATTAATTTTGGAATGGGAAGCCCAGGGGCAGCCACTATTATGGATTTGCTTAGCGCCGTAGATCCAAAAGCAGTTTTATTTCTGGGAAAATGTGGTGGCCTCAAAAAACGAAATAAGATCGGTGACCTGATTTTACCGATAGCTGCTATACGAGGTGAAGGAACATCGAACGATTATTTTCCACCTGAGGTACCTGCTCTACCTGCATTCGCTTTGCAAAAAGCGATCTCTACCACTATTCGGGATTATGCCTTTGATTATTGGACAGGAACAGTTTATACGACCAACCGCCGTGTTTGGGAACATGACGAAACTTTTAAAGCATACCTCAGAAAAATAAGAGCTTACGCGGTAGATATGGAAACAGCTACCATTTTTACAGTTGGATTTTATAATAAAATACCAACCGGCGCTTTACTTTTAGTCAGCGATTCGCCAATGGTGCCTGAAGGTGTGAAAACCATTGAAAGTGATGCAAGCGTAACTGCGCAATTTGTAGAAATGCATTTGAAAATTGGAATTGATTCTTTAAAACAATTGATTAATGACGGG
>JBDTEK010000290.1:0-7938 GCA_039922575.1 Ginsengibacter sp. | reverse complement strand
AAAAGGCCTCGTAGTACAATGGATAGTATATGAGTTTCCGAAGCTCCGGATCCAGGTTCGATTCCTGGCGAGGCCACAAAACACCTTAATATGTGTTAATTAAGTTTACTTGCAGGATCAACAAATTTTTAATATTTAACGAAAATAAATTTCTGGAATAATTAAAACAATTCAGAAATTATTTATAGGTTTATAAATTACTAACTGTTTCAAATAATTCTGTATTTTAGGTTTTACTCAATATTTTACTAACTATCTGCTAAAACAAATGAAAAAACTCATTCTCTCTGCTATATATATTTCTATCTCGTCATTTTTATTTGCACAGACTAGCTCTGCTGATGATAATAATGTGGTAATTACCCGATCGAAAAAAGAATTTAGATTTGTGAAAGGAAATGATAAAAATCCTGTACAAATAAAGGAAGAAAGCAGGAGCACTTATACTTGTAATAGCTATCGAACATCTATTCCAATAATCGAATTCTATAATGATGTTTCTACCATTGATGATGTCACTATTTATGTGAACGATTCTAAAAAGCACGGTATTGTTCCAAAGTATGAGTATTATAGTGCAAATGGCATTTTTTATTCAGATGCGCATGTTTGTTATTTTCCATTACCACTGTTGAAAAAAGGAAGTACTTCAGAAGTTATCTTTAAAAAGACAACATTGGATCCGCATTATTTTACCACAATCTATTTTATGGATAACCAAAAAATAGAAGATCAGGAAGTAAAAATAATAGTGCCCTCGTGGATGCAACTGGAAATAAAAGAATACAATTTTAAGAAATACAACATTCAGAAAAATATAAATACCGATGGCGATAACACGGTTTATACTTTTATAATGAAGAACATTCCAGCAATGAACAACGAATCATCCGCGCCGGGGCCAAGCTATATAATGCCGCATATTTTGGTGCTATGCAAATCTGCTCAGCCTAAGAATGAAAAATACGTTTATTTCAATACCATAAAGGAGCAGTATGACTGGTACAGAAACCTTGTGTTGCAGATTGGAGACGATCAAAAAGTAGTAAAAGAAAAAACTATAGATATCACAAAAGGTAAAAGTACAGACGAGGAAAAAGTAAAAGCAATTTATCAATGGGTGCAGGATAACATAAGGTACATCGCTTTTGAAAATGGCATTGCAGGATTCAAACCTGAAAAGGCGCAGGAAGTACTTAGGAAAAAATACGGTGATTGTAAAGGAATGGCTAACCTGCTTACGGAAATGCTCCTTTCCATAAATTTAGACGCGAGAAGATGCTGGATCGGTACCAAACACATTGCTTATGATTACAGTACGCCATCTATGTCGGTAGATAATCACATGATATGCGCCTGGATGAATAAAGGCAACCCGGTATTCTTAGATGCCACCGAAAAATATATTGGCTATGGTGAAATAGCAGAAAGAATACAAAACAGGCAAACCCTAATGGAAAATGGCAGTCAGTACATATTAGAGAGGGTTCCATCGGCCACTTACAAACAAAATACCGCCACAGAAACAAGAAAATTTTCAATAGAAAACAACATCCTTAAAGGACATGTAACTCAAGTGTGGAAAGGAGAAAATAAAGTGTGGATGCTATCAGAACTAAACGATATAAAACAGGATAAGCAGGAAAACGCCTTAAAACAATTTTTGGCAAAAGGAACGCAAAACTTCGAGATTAGCAATTTGAAAATAGATAATATTAATAATTATAATGCCGACCTGAAAGTAGAATACGATTTGGTCTGGAAAGATGTGCTTACCGTATTTGATAAAGAAACTTACCTGGACCTGGACAATCGCCGCAACCTGGAAAATTTTAAAATTGATACCGCAAAAAGGAAATTGCCTTATTGGTTCTCTTTCAAGAATAATTTGGTTTTTGAGACAGAAATACTAATTCCGGCGGGTAAAACAGTAAGTACATTACCTGACAAATTATTAATAAAACAAGCGGGGTACAGTTTCGCGGCTTCTTATACTACGGCACCGGGAAAATTATTTTACAAAAATGAGATTATCTTAAATAACACAGAAATAAAACCCGAAAATTTTTCACAATGGAATAAAGATATAGAACAACTAACCAATTTTTACAATCAACAAATTGTACTAAACCAACAAAACTAATATGCTAATGAGAGTTTTTATTTTATCTTTTGCAATACTTTTTTTCACCGGCTTTACTTTGGTAAATGCCCAATCTAAAGAAGCCGAAAAATACCGCAAACAATCTGAAGAATTGCGCAAACATATTTGGGCATGGGATAAACCACAGTTTAAAGTAAGAGAAATACCAAAAGAATATGCAAACGCATCCAAAGTAGTGCTGGCGCATCATACAGAATTAACTGCGGACAGTAAATCAAAATTTCAATTTTATGTAATAACGTTTAACATAAAAAAAGAGCAAACACTTTCTGAAGTGGTAAGAGAAATGGTAAAAGTAAACGATAAGAATGCCGTATCAGATTACTCCGAATTAAGCTTTACACAATTTAAAAAAACAAGTGGTTTTTATGCCCTTGATAAAACAACTTCTTATGTAGGTGTAAGGGTAATAAAACCCGATGGCAGCATAAAAGAAATCAATGCAGATGACATTGTACTTACAAAAGATGCCTCATCAGAAAAAAAAGCGAAAGTGGCGATACCCGATTTAGAGCCGGGCGACATCATTGATTATTTCATTGCAACCGAGCAAGGCCTCACAAATGACCTGAGCACTAAACCTTACCAGATTCTTCTTTTTGATGATGCACCTATTTTAAGCCTTTCATTTCATGCTCAATTAGGGAAAAAATACGCAATACAATATCGTAGTTATAATGGCGCCCCGGAATTGAAAGTGGGTAAAAATGAAGACAAGGATATTGTAGTAGATGTAGAAAAAAACAATATTCCACCATTTGAAACTTCGCTATGGATAGCGCCTGGTATGCAATTGCCCTTCATTCGTATGAACATTTCGTTAGGCTATAAAGGTATGGGAAGTAAATATTTGAATACAAAAAAACCGGGAGAAGTTTCTAAAAATACTGAAAGTGATGAATTTTTAGATGACAAAGCGCAAAATTTTTCCAAAGATTATTTTAACGGCTATTGGATGAAGGCAGCCAAAGCAGACTACGACCGCATTGAAAGTGATGCAAAAAAAATGTCAAAACAAACAGGAGCCTCATTTAAAGACCTTAGTGATGAAGAAAAGGCCGCTCAACTCTATTACACGCTGCGTTATACTAAATTATTAAACTTTGATATTAACAGGCTTGCTGAAAAAATAGATATGGGCAACATCATGTTCAACCGCCTGGCTTTCCCATTATTTTGCACGTTAAAAGCTGCCGGCCTTGACCCGGCTATTCTGATAACAAATGACCGGACAGGCATGCGAATGTCAGAAGTGATGGATGCCGATGATCTTTTGTCAACCGCCTATTTAACCGGGGCTAATAAATTTTTATCTTTAAAAACTATTTACGACATCCCTTTTTCTGTGCATGAAGAAATTGAAGGAATTAACAACACTAAAAGTTTTACATTCAACCATCCGATGGCAGTAATGAGTATGAACAAGATGTTAAGCCTTACCAATATTGGCTCCGGCCCAAATGTACCGGTAAGCACTGCTGACAAAAATGCACGTATTGAAAACCTTAAACTGTCTTTAACTGCCGATAAAAACAATCTTTCAGTTGGCCGTTCCACCACTTTGAAAGGGTATTATAAAGCAGATGCTCAAAGAAAATTAATCTTGTATGAAGATTTTTATGAGTCAGAAAGGAAGGCTTTTAATGATGATAAATCATTGTTGGAACAATTGGAAGATGGAAGAAAAAGTAAGAAATATGTTGATGAGGTTAAAAGCGCTTTTGCAGATGCCAGAAGTAAACAAAAAGATGCTTTCATAAAAGAGGCCAACGATTGGTTTAACCAGGAGGTAACCGACCTGAAAAATTACAAAACCGATAATCTTGGTGTAAGGCATACTGCTCCTGATTTCATATACAGTTCCTCATTTAACCTTGCCGGGCTGGTAAAAAAAGCAGGAAATAATATCATTATTGAAATTGGAAAAATACAAGGCCAGCAACTTGTAATAAAAGAAGACCAGCGCAAAAGAGATATGGATATCTTCATGCCTTTTGCAAGAAGCATCGAATATAATATTCAGTTAGAAATTCCCGACGGATACACCGCAGAAGGCATTTCTGCATTAAATAAAAATGTAAAAACTAATGCCGGTTTTTTTACTTCCGAAGCTAGCGCAACAGATAAAATAGTTTCATTAAAGATAAAAAAACATTATCTGCATAATTTTGAACCTGCAAAAAACTGGAACAATCTGATAGCTTTTATGGATGCGGCAAATGAATGGGGAAATACTAAATTGCTTTTAAAGAAAAAATAAAAACAATAAAGTTTAAAAAAAGACAGGGAATTAATTTACCTGTCTTTTTAATTTTGTTCTTCGGTAAATTTAGTTAAATCCCTTTTTTGGGTTGTTTACCTTAGAAGAAAATTCAGATACATAGTTTACCAAAACTCTATTGCGTTATTATGATAGCGCTTGTCAGCCAAAAGGTAATAAGGTTCATGTCTCTACTTCATAGCTTTTCTGCTAAAGTTAAAACAGTCATTATTAGAGAAAATAAAAATCCTATTCCGCTAAATTTACCGGGAACCTTTTCCTTTTAATCAATACAGCAGGATGGAAACTTTTTATTCTAAACTGAAAAGTGCCCTATATTGGTGCCAAATATTTTTACAGCAATAGCCAATAATATTACTCCAAAAAATTTTCTTACTACCAATAAACCATTTGGGCCAAGAGCCTTTTCTATCCATTTAAGTGATTTTAAAACCGCAAAAATGATGACACAATTTATTAAAATACTGAGTAGAATATTTACATCATGGTAATTGGCTTTTAAAGACATAATGGTAGTAAGGGTGCCCGAACCGGCTATTAATGGGAACGCAATAGGAACTACGCTGCCACTTTTAGGATCTTTCTCCGGTTTAAAAAAATCAATTCCCAAAATCATTTCAAGCCCAATTATAAAAATAACGATGCTGCCGGCTACTGCAAAAGATTGTACATCTAATCCTAAAATATTTAAAAATTGTTCACCTACAAATAAGAACAGTATCATCAGCGCACCTGAAACGATGGTGGCAAGCGTAGTTTTAATCTGACCACCCATTTTATCTTTTAATGAAATCAACACGGGAATAGAACCCAGTATATCAATCACTGCAAATAAGGTGAATGAAATGGTGATCAATTCCTTTCTCGAAACATTTGTAAAATCGGGCATGGAGATTTTTTTGCAAATGTAAGTAATCCAACCTCCGTTCATAAATCAGGAAAAATAAAAAACGCATTTATTTTTCCTCTTAAAAAAAATTAAAAATCAATTTTAAACAACTTCTTCTTGTTCTTCTCGTATTTTTCATAATCAAATCTGTACAACCGTCCGGGCCTGTGGCGAACATTTTGTTCAATTTCACCTATATCTATTAAGAAATCCATAGAAAAAAATTTCTTTCGAAAATTCCTTCTGTCCAACTTTACATTCAAAATGGCTTCGTACAAATTTTGCAGTTCCCGCAGCGAAAACTTACGGGGAAGCAAACTAAACCCCAAAGGGTGCTCCTGCACTCTCTTCTGAAGCCAGGCATAGCAATTATCAAAAATTATTTTATGATCAAAAGCCATATCCGTGACATTTTCAACATCCTGCCAGTGCAACTCATTTTCAAGAATTTTTAAACGGTGGTTCTGAATATTTATTAAGGAACAATATACAATGGTAATTACCCTTCCTGCGGGATGGCGATGCACTTTGCCAAAAGAATGTACCTGCTCAAGATATAGGTCGCTTAATCCGGTACGTTGTTTTAAAATTCGGTAGGCAGAAGCATCCAGGTCTTCATCTGGTTTCAGCAGGTCGCCCAATAAACTCCATTTACTTTGAAAATTTTCAAGGTCTGAACGAATGAGTAACACTTTTAACTTATTCTCATCAAAACCAAAAATAACGCAATCAACAGAAACAGCCACATCATCAACATTTTCCACCTCTGACCTCAGGCCGGTTAATGTCTTGATGCTATTTATATTTGTAACTTTTTGTGCCATAATCCTTTTTCATTTTTGTATCTCTTTTAAATGTGCAAAACATTGAAAACGAAGAAAGAAATAATTCAGTAGAGAGAGTTTTAATAATATCCAGTTTTCATTGCGTAAAATACACACATTATTAATTAAAAAAATATTTTTATAAAAAAAACTCCATCAACAAAAAAAATATCCTGCGATATATATCCATCAATTTTAACTTTGAAACATTAAGAAAATTCTGAACCAATAAAATGTACACGAAAGAGCAAACACAGGAATTGCAAAAATTAACCAATGTACTTCTAAAAGAAAATAGACCGGTAAATAGTCTTCGCAATGTTCTGCGCTTTCATGAGTACCGTTATTATGTATTAAATGATCCGCTGATTTCTGATGAAATATATGATCAACTTTATAAGAAACTGGAGAAATTTGAAAAAGAAAATCCAGGTCTTATCACCACAGATTCACCCACGCAGAGAGTAGGTAACAGCCTTAATAAAGATTTTGTAAATGTGGCTCATTTAGTGCCAATGCTTAGTCTTGAAAACAGTTATAATCTACAGGACCTTGTTGATTGGGATAAAAGGCTAAGTGGTTTGGTAGATCATCAAAAAATCCATTACAGTGCTGAACCCAAATTCGACGGAGCCAGTATCTCACTGATTTATGAAAATGACATGCTTTCCCGTGGTGCCACGCGCGGCGATGGTGCATCGGGCGATGACATAACGGTTAACATCAAACAAATAGGTTCTGTGCCTTTATCAGCCAAATTTTCCGATTTTGGAATTGAGCAAATTGAAATCAGGGGAGAGATTTTATTAACCAAAGAAAATTTTAAAAAGTACAATGAATCTCTTGCTGAAGAAGGACTTTCCCCTCTTGCAAATCCAAGAAACGCTGCTGCGGGTTCGCTTAGAATGAAAGACCCGGCTTCCGTAAGAAAAAGAAAACTTGAAGCAATTTTATACCATGTGAGTTTTATTAAGCTTAATAAAAAAGGGTTGGAAAATTATCCGAATTTATTGAATACACATGCCGGCACTTTACAGCTTCTTTCTGAACTTGGATTTAAAACCCCAATAAATGAAAAGAAAGTTTTCAGTAATATCAATGATGTAATTAATTTTTGTCATGAATTTGAAACTAAAAGAGACCAACTGCCTTACGAAATAGATGGCATGGTGGTAAAAGTAAATGAGATAGAGCTTCAGCAACAGGCGGGCAGCACTACGCACCATCCCAGGTGGGCAATGGCCTTTAAATTTAAAGCAAGACAAGCAACGTCCAAATTGATTAACGTTGAATTCCAGGTAGGCCGGACCGGCTCAATAACTCCCGTCGCAAAAATAGAACCGGTGCATATTGGTGGTGTTACCGTTACTTCTGTTTCTCTTTTCAATGAAGGAATTATTGAAGAAAAAGATTTGCGTATAGGCGATACCGTTATAGTGGAGCGTGCCGGAGATGTGATACCTTATATTGTAAAACCATTAGCAGAATTAAGAACGGGGAAAGAGAAGAAAATAATCTTTCCATCTCATTGCCCGGTTTGTGGTGATGCACTGGTAAAACCTGATGAAGAAGCAGTTTGGCGCTGTGTAAATATTAATTGTGAAGCACAGGTAATGGAGCGCATCATACATTTTGTAAGTAAAGATGCAATGGATATTAAAACGTTTGGCGAGGCGAATGTGAGAAGGTTTTATTCAATGGGCATTCTCCCGGATATCCCCTCTGTTTACTCTTTAAATTTTGAAAAAATATCCTCTCTCGAGGGTTTCAAAAAAAAATC
>JBDTEK010000289.1:0-4410 GCA_039922575.1 Ginsengibacter sp. | reverse complement strand
GCAGTAATTTGCTCTCATTTAACCATCTTTTGGAGGCCAGGTGTTGCAACGCTGAAAACAGGAAAGAATATTTTTTTATGCAGGTTTTTTTATGCATTCAAATAATATTATTAAACGTTTTCAAAAGATGGCTTTTCATTTCTATTCCCCAAAATTTTTAAAAAAAATAAACACCCCTATTTTTGTCCATTGCGCCCAATAATATCACGAACCCGCTGGAGAATTATATCTGTCAATAATTACTTTTGCCAATTCTTTTCATTTTTGATCAAAATAAAAATGAATTATCTGCGTTTCATATGTATTAATCACCTATCCAAATCCTATTTATAATGATTGTAAAAGAAATTGTTTGTCAGCTGCTGATCGCCATCCACATAATCATGTACATTCAGACAAGAAGAGAAAAAATTAAAGCGTAGAAAGATAGTATAGCATGGCTTTTCTTAATGCGGCCATAATTGTTTAATTACCTAATGCGATTTACAATAAGAAAAATTGTAAGCTCGCATTTTTTTGTTTGTGCTTGAATCCTGCCATTTAATTCATGCTTCGTTTAAAAAATGTGATTAAACTCAAAATATGATTAAACTCATATTTTTCATTGACTATCCTTAGCTTTTATTGCTTCAAAACGGTTGACATTTGCACTCGTTTTAAAAGCATTATATGAATAAGTACATCAATGTATTTTCTTTAGTTTTATTTATTCTGATTTTAACTTTATCTGCTTCCTCTGTAACTGCACAAGATGAAAAACCCGAAGAATTAATTTTAAATCTGCAACTGAGGCCACGCGCCGAAATGAGAAATGGTTTATTTACACCGATTCTGGAAGGCCAGAAATCAGCATTTTTTATAGCACAGCGTAGCCGGATAAAATTAACGTATTCGAAAAACAAAATATTGAAATTAGGACTGAGTACACAGGTAATAAACACCTGGGGAAATGATCCGCAGGTTCAAACAACAGCAAATAATGTTTCCCTTTACGAAGCCTGGGCACAGCTTTACTTTTCACCGGAATGGTACGTAAAGTTAGGCCGTCAGGTGTTATCTTACGATGATGAAAGAATATTGGGAGCCCTCGATTGGAATAATGCTGCACGCAAACATGATGCAGCTTTACTGGGTTTTGAAAAAAATAAAATTAAAGCGAACGTTGTCGTTGCTTACAATCAAAATTCAGAGAAAGTGACTAATACATTCTATGACAATTCACTAAGCCAACCTTATAAAGGAATGGAATTTTTATGGTTGAGGTATGATATCAGCAATGCACTTGCTTTTTCATTTCTTGGTATGAATCTTGACTTTCAGGACCGGATTGATTCCTCTATTTCTCACTTACAAACAATAGGTGGAAACGTATTTTTCAAAAAAGATAAATTAAGAGTTACAGGAACTTATTACTTTCAGGCAGGGAAAAAACCGGTAAAGATTTTGCCGGATGTTAAAACAAATGCGTGGATGTCGGCCTTGAAAATTGATTACATTTTTAATAAACGATTTAATGCTGTTGTAGGATCTGATTATCTTAGTGGAAATAATATGAATTCAACCTCTACCACAGTTAACTATTTTAATCCTTTATATGGTACGGGCCATAAATTTTATGGAAGCATGGATTATTTTTATGTTTCCAGTGCGCATAGTAATGCCGGGCTTTGGGATTCCTATTTAAATTTCAATTTTAATCCCACCGAAAAATTTGCCGGCCAGGTGGCCTTGCATCATTTTGAATCTACCGGTAAAATAATTGGTTATACCGGTGCCAATGCAAGTAAGTCATTGGGAAATGAAGTAGATTTATCGTTTGGTTACAATGTAATGAGCGACGTAAAACTTACCGGCGGATATTCCCAAATGTTTACTGATGAATCTATGAAGTATGTAAAGAATATTACTTCTGCCCAAACAATGAAACCTGTGCAAAACTGGGTTTGGATCTCATTCAATTTTAATCCACAAATAATTTTAAAATCAAACAAATAAATCTTAATACAAATAAATCTTAAAAGAACAAATATGAGGTACTTTAAAACAGCCGTATTACAGTTAACATTATTAGCAAGTTTAACTGTATTAAGCTTTTCATGCAAAACAAATTCAGGGAATTCAACATCAGAAAGCAAAATTGATACTGTACTTACGGGAACGGTTACTGCAGAATTGACGGTAGCGCCCAATGTGCCCAAACCATTGACCTATACATCTCCTAAAAAAGTAATGGTAACAATAGAAACAATAGAAAAAGTGATGCCAATCTCTGATAGTTCAGAATATACTTTTTGGACATTTGGCGGCCATGTTCCTGGTCAGTTTATTCGTGTAAGGCAGGGCGATCTCGTTGATTTTACTTTAAAGAATTCACCGGATAGTAAAAATTCGCATAGTATAGATCTCCATGCTGTAATAGGGCAGGGTGGTGGTGCCGACGCTACAGCAACAGCTCCCGGGCAATCAACTCATTTTCAATTTCGTGCATTACATCCAGGGCTCTACGTGTACCATTGCGCTACCGGCCCGGTGCCTTTGCATATTGCCAACGGCATGTATGGTTTAATATTGGTAGAGCCACAGGAAGGATTGCCCAAAGTTGATAAAGAATATTATTTAATGCAGGGAGATTTTTATACTGCCGGAAAATTTGATGCCAAAGGTTTACAGACATTTAGCCAGGATAAAGCACTTGCGGAAAATCCGGATTATGTTCTTTTTAACGGTAGAGTACGCTCCACAACAGGCGCTAATGCATTACCTGCAAAAGTAGGTGAAACAGTCAGGTTGTATGTTGGAAATGGCGGTCCAAATCTTGTGTCTTCTTTCCATGCTATAGGGCAGATATTTACCAAAGTATATATGGAAGGCGGTACAGAAATAAACACAGATGTACAAACCACGTTGATACCTTCTGGTGGCGCTTCTATTGTGGAAATGAAAATGCATGTTCCGGAAGTAATTAATCTTGTGGACCACTCTATCTTTCGCGCTTTTAATAAAGGAGCCATTGCACAAATAAAAGTAAC
This sequence comes from Ginsengibacter sp., assembly GCA_039922575.1. Lineage (GTDB taxonomy): Bacteria > Bacteroidota > Bacteroidia > Chitinophagales > Chitinophagaceae > Ginsengibacter. Next base: position 1,381 of record JBDTEK010000289.1, on the reverse strand, counting down.
AGGTGATGAAAACCCTTCTATCTTTCATAAAATGAAATAAAAGGAATGCGAAATCGTTTTTTTCTTAAAAACATAAAACTTTTTTTAACCCTATTGGCTTTAACTGCTTTCTCTGGCGTTTCCTATGCCCAGCAGAAAGCAGTTATTTCTGAAAAGAGAATGGTTGCCATTCCTGCTGGAAATTATAAGCCTTTCTTTGTTACAAAAAGCGATAAGCCTTTGCATGTTGCTGCTTTTAAAATGGATGAAACCGCAGTGAGCAATGCAGAGTATCTTGAATTTGTAAAAGCAAATCCCAAATGGCGGAGGTCAAAAGTAAACAGGCTTTTCGCAGATACGAACTATTTAAAATATTGGGAAAGTGATTTGTCGATTGGCAGAAACAAAACAAATATTGATAACTCTCCCGTAGTGTATGTTTCGTGGTTTGCTGCGCAAGCATATTGTCAATGGAAAAATAAAAAATTGCCTACTATTGCTGAATGGGAACTGGCCGCAAATGGTGCTCCAAAAAATATTAAATATAGCTCTCTTACTGATTATATTTTAGGATGGTATGAGAAGCCAAACCCTCCTTCTTTGCCACATGTAAAATCTACTTATCAAAATGTATATGGATTGTATGACATGCACGGGTTAATTTGGGAATGGACTTTTAATTTTAATAGTTTTATCGGCTCTACGGATACCAGGGGAAATAACCAGGTTGATTTGAGTAAATTTTGCGCAGGAGGAGCAGTCAACGTAGTGAATAAGACAGATTATGCAAGTTTTCTTCGCTTTAGTTACCGGGGAAGTTTAAAAGGTAATTATTGCATAGGAAATCTTGGCTTTCGTTGTGTAAAGAATTAAAATAAATAAAATGAAAACATTGATCTCTTATATATTATTGGGAGTTGTACTGTTCAGTTGTTCTGATATTAGTTCAAAATCAGCTTTTGAAGGAACTGCGGAAAAACATACTACAGCACCCGTTGGCACTATCCCGGCAGAAAGCATTTATATGCTGAGCGATACTTTTCAAAATCAGTATAATAAGCAAACGACACTCTCTTCCTTTGCCGGAAAACCTACCGTTGTTGGAATGATATTTACTAATTGTACTTATGCGTGTCCCAGATTGACTGCTGATATAAAAGAAATTGAGGAAAAATTAAAAGACGCAAACGGCAAAGTGAATTTTTTATTGATCAGCTTCGATTCACAAAGAGACACAGCTGCTCAATTGAAAAAATTTGCTACCAATTCAAATCTTGATAAAAACTTTACGCTGCTACATGGAAGTGAAGAGGCTGTCAGAACACTTTCTGTTTTGCTGAATGTGCAGTTTGAAAAGGATGCAGAAGGTAATTTCTCTCACAGTAATATTATTTCTGTTCTT
>JBDTEK010000288.1:0-11208 GCA_039922575.1 Ginsengibacter sp. | reverse complement strand
ATTCACGATTCACCATTCACGCTTCACCATTCTCCTATGGAAATTACTAAAACTACAACCATGAGAACTAAATCGAAATAAACACCAATTTAATTGCTTTTATATAATTTATTTTGAACTACAATTCCATTACTCATTGCCCTTAAAATATACAAACCTACAGGCAACCTGTTTACCTCATCCATCGTAACCTGTGAATTTCCTTTGGAAAGCTGAACGCTCTTTTTGCTTACAATTTTACCATACATATCACATAAGTTCAGTTCTACATTTCCATCTGCAGGTACAAAAATGTCAACTTTCAAATTACTCCTAAAAGGATTAGCAGTAGTAATTTTAAACGAAGTATTTCTATTATACAAAACAATCGCTTTGGAATATTTTTGGCTTTCAACATTCTTGCTTATCAATTTCAAACGGTAATAAACAGCAGAGGAAATGAGCTCAGGATCATTATAGATGTAATTAGCTCCATTAAAATCATTAACAGCGGTGACGGACCCGGATTTATAAAAATTAATACCGTCAGTGCTTTTTTCAACTTCATATTCTTTCAAATCTTCTTCATTCTTAGAAACCCATTTGAGTGTGGATTTATCATTGGTAATTTTGCCTATGAAACTCAGGAATTGAGCTTCCAGTGCACTGCAATCCATATTATACACCTTCAAAAAAACTTTTTGGCTATTATTTACCACGCATTTTGCATCGCTCAAATTAGAAAAAGTGGTAGCTACTTTCAAACGGTAAAAAGTTCCGCTATCGGCAGCCACAGGCGTAAAAACAGTGTCCACTACGTATACCCATAATCCATCTTTTAATACGGGGACTTTGGTGCCGCATACTCCGGTAGAAGTCCATACAGTTCCATCAGTGCTTTTTTCCCAACAAAAATTATTATAATTATTAAAATAGCTTTTCACTGTGTCGCTCAGGTGAATCATAAGTCCGGAGCACGATTTAGCTGTATCTCCTGGATTCATAATCAAATTTGGATAGCAGGTTGCTAACTTAATATCGTCTAAAACCCAATCATTGCCTCCACCGCCTGGAGCATTATTTTTAATGGTAATATTAAACTGAGTTTCCGTAGGGCCTGTTTTATAAATAAAACCTCTTTTTTCCCATTTTTTATTATAAGGAATGTTTCCGGTTGTAAAATAGTCTATGTCATTTATAGTAAAAGCAAGATTAGGCAATGCACCCGGGGTCATAGGAGATAATCCGTTTGAATCTAAACTGCATTTTCCACAAATATTTCTGATCCATGCAGAAAATTCATAGTAAGTATTAGGGCATACATCCTTTATCTGGTCGCGGTAAACCTCTCCGGTAGCATATGCAGCATTTACTACCAGCATATAACCTCCATTGGTTTTGGGGCTGGCAGGAGTTGGTGGATTTCCTAATAGAGGATCTGCAGCACCTGTGTGATCGCCAATAATATCCCAAACATCAAAAACACGCGCTGGATTGGGCTTATATGGCCCTGCATCATTGGTAGTTCCATTAGCACTTGTATTATTGGCTATTGAGTAATAACCATCACCCGGTGCATTGGGACCAAGATTTACCTGGGAATAGCCAGGCACATTAGCGCCTAACACCCTGTTTTGTATATTGCCCGAACCAAAATCGCTTTCTGCACTAAAAGTGGCACTTGAGAAGTTGGCACATAATCCCTGATTTTGGATCACTTTTATTCCTGCATAATTAAAACGGAAATTCTTATTATCGTAATAATAATTACCGGTAAGATTGATAATATCATCAAAATTGGCTGTTATTAACAACCGGTATGCTACAATAAATAAGGTTTTGCCGTAGTATTTCGGCTTATCATTTGGTATTACTTTTCCACCACCTGAAGTGGAACCAAATTGAGCAGGGCCGGTACCGGCAGTAGGACTGGCAGCACCTGCACCAAGATTCACGCGCACCCGGGGAACGCCTCCACTTACATCATACACACCCAGGTCGCTATCAGCAGCATCTGAATACGGTCCCCTAAATACCAATCCTTCGTTGGTTACTATTTTTAGCGAGCCACTCACAAATTGAGTACCTGTGCGGATAGTATCTATATAATAAAAGTTATTGGTAGTAACATTTACTAATACCAACGCGCGCACCTCAATAATGTCCCCTTTCTCAAGCGTGCCACCACCCACATTTCGTGTTACATTTTGATAACTATAACTATAAGTGTTTTGTGCAACTATGTGTTTAGGCAACGATTGAAGGATTATTACCATCACAATGGCTAAAACTATGTTGATTGACTCCGACGGTTTCTTTATTATAAAGCAATCCTTCCGGAAAAATGGTAAAATATAATGAAAGTAAATTTTCTTCATAATAACGAATTATGGTAAATTTTTTTTATCCCCTTCGATCAATAACGCTTTTTAAAATGTTTTATTATTAATGAATCATGTATTTATTCATTTTTATATATTCTTAAAATAATGTTTAGTAAAATCCGTTAATGATTTGAAACCAGAACAATAATCAACAAACTTTGAAATGGCGAAAAAAATTTTAATAATCATTTCTTATTTAATGTCCGGAATTTGCCTGAACACTTCCGCTCAAAACGAATCTTTTACTATGCGGATTGTTAATAAGGGCTATCAATTAAATTCTGCCTGGGAAGTTACCTATGGACCGGACGACTCATTATGGGTTACAGAAAATAAAGCATATAAAGTAAGTAAGATTGATCCTGCATCAGGAAACAAAACGCTATTACTCGATCTAAGTAGTGTTCCAACCGGATTTTCCACCTTTCCCCAGGGAGGCTTAATGGGTATGGCGCTACACCCAACACTTTACAGCGAATGGCCAAATGCATCCAAACCATGGGTATATCTTGCTTATGTTTATCAATTTAACGGATGTGTTAAAACAGTAAAAAACAATCTGGACAGTGGTTGTTTTTTTAAAACCAAAATTGTCAGGTATAAATATGATTACGCAACCCAGAAATTAATTGGTGAGCAGTTAATTATTGACAATTTAAACGGCAGCTCAGATCACAATGCCGGAAGACTGGCAATTGGCCAGGTTAATGGCACGCCTTATCTTTTTTACACAATCGGGGATATGGGTACCGGTCAATTCCTGAATGCAAAAAGGAAAAACCGTGCGCAAACAAGAGACACGCTGGAAGGAAAAGTCTTACGCTTCAATATAGAACCAGATGGTGATGCCGGCGTTTTGGATAAATGGATCCCAAATGACAATCCATATAAAGACAAAAATGGTAAAAATACAGCGGTGTGGAGTTGGGGACATAGAAATGCGCAGGGCATTGCATTCGGAAGTAATGGAATTTTATACAGCAGTGAACAACAGGATATGAGTGATGACGAAGTAAATATTATTGAGAATGGAAGAAATTATGGCTGGCCACTGGCATCAGGCTATTGCGATGGAAATTATAATGGATTAACTCTGGCCGGTTTGCCGGTTGTAAGTGAACAACAGGATTCTATTGCCAACAATCTTAAACCGCCAATTTATACTTTATATACCGTGCCGGATCCATCAGTACTCATCGGGAAAAGCAATTCCATTTGGCCCACTGTAGCTTGCTCTAGTATTGATGTGTATGAAAATAACGTTATTCCTGACTGGAACCGTTCTTTATTAATCCCTTCATTAAAAGCAGGATTGATTCAAAGATTAAAATTAGATGCAACCGGACAAAAAGTGATTGGCATGACCAATATTGCTGCTATGAACAAATTTGGACAAATACGCTATCGGGATATTTGTATTTCCCCGGATGGATTAAAAATTTACGCATCCTGCGATATGTCGTCACAATCTGTTACGTATCAGGGTAAGATTTTGGAATTCCTCTATACAGGTTCAGTCCTGGCAATAAATAATGAGCCTTTAAATTCTTACACACGCAACATTGAAATAGAGATTTATCCAAACCCCACTCATAAAATTTTAAATGTAAAAAATGTAAAAAATGTGAGTAAGCCCTTATACTATTCTATTTATGATGTTACGGGGAAATTAATAATAAATGGAAACAGTAAAACCGACTATTTCTCAATTAATGTGGAGACGTTATTATCCGGTGTTTACATTTTTAAACTTTATAATAATTATGGAATTACTGTAGCTACTAAAAAGATCTTGATTCATTAAATGACTTAAGAATAAATATTTTACTCTACTCCTGATATTATAAAAAGCTTCGGGGATTTTTGTCGAAGTTTTGTGGCAATCTTATTAGATGAAATGAGGTATCAGGTTTTTCCTACTCCACGCCATTGCGAAAAACTTCGGGGTTGCGAGGCACGAAGCAATCTCCCGAAGTTTTTCGCAATCTGATTAGGTGAAATGTGCATCAAGTTTTTCCCTACTATAAAAACATTGATAAAATAATTTGGGGCTGTCATCGCCCGGTTCTTTGGTCATCTTTTGTCCGGGCTGTCGGGCAGTATCTTTACCGAGAACGCCTTTTTCAAATCAAACTTCTGCAAAGCGGTAAAGGATACTTACCCACATCCCGCAGCCCATCAGCAGCAGGTTCTTTGGGCATCTGGTAAACAAACACATCGTCCTGAAACTTTAACGGCATATTACTTCAAATGGATATTTTTCACTTCTTCTCTGCATTTTCTTTCTTAATTTTCAGGCTTAAAAAAAATCATTTTGATTAAATTATTGTAATGCCACAACTTAGATATCTTGCTTCAGTTATTATTTTCGTTTTCTATTCTTTAAACCTGTCAGCTCAATACGATGCGCCATTATACACATCTTACACAACCGCAATTGAGCGTGCAAAAATGCACGACCGCATTATTAAAAACACGATTACAAAAAATTTATCATTGCCTCTTTCAGATTCTACTGAAGATAACTGGCAGCAAGCTTTCGATGCAATGGAAGTCTTTGATTTTAAAACACTATTCACCCAACAAAAAATTGAAACGGCCTTTGATAGTTTGGCAAATAGAAGTGCTTCATTTCAAAGAGCCTTACTGGAATTAGTTTATACAAATCATTCGGGGCATTTCATATCTCAAACGAAATCATTATTAAATAAAACCACTAGTCCTAAAATATTCGCGATGAGCGCGGAATACATACTGCAGCACAAAAATGATTCACTTTCAAGAAATGGAATTGCAAAAAAACTTTTTGAAAAATTTGGTGACAGCGTTTACCAAAATCCAATTCTATTCATGTTGACAAATAGGTTGCAAGCCTCTAAGCACAATGCAAAATATGCCGGCAAAGAAATTTTAAAAGAGATCTTAAATAAAAACTTTCTGCCGAATAAAATTGTGATGTATAGCTTTCAAAGAAAAAACCGCGATTATCCAGGAATGGTTTTAATCAGAAATGCCAATGGTGAACTCGTCACGGATTCTCTGGGTAATATTTTTCATATCCCGCAATTAGCCCGAAGTATCACCAATCTTCCGGGGTACCTCACCAATGGCAATACGCCACAAGGGATATTCCGAATGTATGGTTTCGATATTTCAATGAGTAATTTTATAGGCCCCACCGCAAATGTACAAATGGGAATGCCTTTGGAATTAAGCAAGAAAAAGTTTTTCGACGACAGCACTATTACAGATTCTGTATGGAATATCAACGATTACCGGAAATTAATTCCGGCAAACCTGTGGGATTATTTTCCACTTTATGAATCTTATTATGCCGGTCTTGCCGGCCGCTCAGAAATTATTGCGCACGGTACTACACTTGACCCAAATTTGTACAGCAATAAGCCTTATTTCCCGTTAACACCTACTCAGGGATGCTTATGCACAAAAGAAATATGGAATGGAAGAAGATTAGAAAGCGATCAGCAAAAACTGGTAAATGGATTGCTGAAAGCTGGTGGGGCCAACGGTTACGTAGTAGTGATAGAAATTGATAATAAAAATGCACCGGTTACAATTGATGATATTATTCCTTATTTGAAGAAGGGATGAGGCCGCAGGTAGCAAGCATCAAGTAGAAAGTAGCAGGTACAAATAAACTAATTAACCAATAAACCAATTAACAAATTAACCATAAACCATTGCCACCATTAGCAGAAAGGCTGCGGCCACATACTTTAGATCAATTAATTGGTCAGAATCACCTAACCGGCAAAGGCAGCATTTTGCGCTCCGCACTGGACAACCACAAAATTCCTTCAATGATTTTATGGGGTCCACCCGGCGTTGGCAAAACTACCATTGCCAATATCATTGCGCATACTTTGAATGTACCTTTTTATACATTAAGCGCTATTTCGGCCGGCGTAAAAGAAGTGCGTGAAGTAATTGAAAAAGCAAAGAGCGAACAAAATGTAATATTATTTATTGATGAAATTCACCGGTTCAACAAAGGACAACAGGACGCCTTACTGGGAGCTGTTGAGAAAGGGATTATCACCCTGATTGGCGCTACCACAGAAAATCCTTCCTTTGAGGTAAACAGCGCTTTACTAAGCCGCTGCCAGGTTTACATTCTAAAAGCTCTTGATAAAGAAGCCTTGACTGCTTTAATGAATCATGCAATAAAAGAAGATGATATTCTTTCAAAAAAAAATATTGAATTAAAAGAAACAGAAGCCCTGATAAATTTATCGGGCGGCGATGCCAGGCGATTACTAAATCTACTTGAGTTGGTTTCTGATCAGCAACTTTTAGAAGGGCAGGAAAATTCAAAAAATCTAATAATTACTGATGAAATTGTGATGAATGCGGCGCAACAAAAAACCGCTCTTTATGATAAAAAAGGCGAGCAGCATTATGATATTATTTCCGCTTTTATAAAATCAATGCGTGGCAGCGATCCCAATGCCGCGGTGTATTGGCTGGCAAGAATGATAGAAGGAGGCGAAGATGTAAAATTTATTGCCAGGCGCATGGTGATCTTTGCCAGTGAAGATATTGGAAATGCTAACCCAACTGCATTGGTTTTAGCTACCAATACTTTCCAGGCCGTCAACGTGATTGGCTATCCCGAATCTCGAATTATTTTATCGCAATGCGTTACTTACCTGGCATCCTCACCAAAAAGCAATGCAAGCTATGAGGCAATTGGCAAAGCGCAGATGCTGGTAAAACAATATGGCAATTTGCCGGTACCCCTTCCCATAAGAAATGCGCCCACAAAGTTGATGAAGAATTTAAATTACGGGAAAGATTATAAATATGCCCACAGTTTTGAAAACAACTTTGTACAAATGGAATTTCTTCCCGACGAAATAAAGAATACATTGATTTACAATCCCGGAAAAAATGCGAGGGAAGAAGATCTAAGAAGATTTTTAAAAGAACGATGGAAAGAGAAATATGGGTATTGAACTTTGATCATTGGGCGTTGCTATGTTGCAAAAGTCATGAACATAAACAAAAATATCGGCTGGTAGCATCCCAATTGTGGCATTGTTTGACTGATTGTAGACGGTGGGGAGTAATGAAAGTGGACGGTGGAACTCCGCCCACCACAGACTCCCCGGTTGTTGTCCTCACCAACCAGCAATATTTGAAATGCACCCCGGAGCTTTTGAACTTTGAGCCCAAATTATTTCAATCATTATCTTCGCTGCAATGTATAAACTACTTCGTACCATTTTATTCTTTTTTGACCCGGAAGAAGTTCATTATTTTTCAATGAACACACTGACTTTTCTTTGCAAATTTTCAATTATAAAAAATTTATTAAGAAAAAGATTTAATCCCGGTTTTACCAAATTACCCACTAATTATTTCGGTCTTACATTCTCCAATCCGGTAGGGCTGGCAGCAGGATTCGATAAGAATTCTAAATATTTAAATGAACTGGAAACTTTAGGGTTTGGGTTTTTAGAAATAGGAACGGTAACTCCTTTGCCCCAGGAAGGAAATGAAAAACCCAGGCTATTCCGGCTTCCGAAGGACAAAGCCATCATCAACCGTATGGGATTTAATAACGATGGAGTAAAAGTAATTGCCGGACGATTGAGAAAATTCAGGCAAGAAAAAGCAATAACATCTTATACCAAACATCATAGGCCAGGCATCATCATTGGTGGCAACATCGGCAAAAATAAAATAACACCCAACGAAGATGCATGGAAGGATTATGAAATTTGTTTTAATGAATTACATGATTTAGTTGATTATTTTGTGGTAAATGTCAGTTCGCCCAATACACCCGGATTAAGAGATCTCCAACAAAAAGATTCTTTAAAAAAAATACTCACTCATCTGCAGAAAATCAATCAATCTAAAACCATACAAAGGCCATTGCTTTTAAAAATATCACCCGATCTTCAGCAGCAGGAATTAGACGATATTATTGATCTCGCTCTCGAAATTAAACTAGATGGATTGGTAGCAGCTAATACCACTATTAGCAGAAATAATTTAATTACAAATAAGGAAACAATTAATATAATTGGCGCAGGTGGAATGAGCGGCAAACCTTTGAATGAAAAATGCAACAGAATTACCAATCATATTTATTTAAAAACAAAAGGTACCATTCCTGTCATCAGCAGTGGAGGGATATTCAACTCTTTTGATGCTCAGGAAAAATTTGACCGTGGCGCAAGCCTGGTACAAGTGTGGACAGGTTTTATTTACGAAGGCCCGGGAATAGTGAAGAACATTTGCGGTGGGCTAAAATAGAGCAGCCTTATTAGATTATTAACCTCTAATCAACATGAGATTGATGACCGAACTTTAAGGCTACATTATTCACTCTTTTATCCATTGTGCAGTTTATAAACTTTCACTATGAAATGCGATACGATAATTATTTTGCCTGGTCACCTTCGTTAATTTCATCACTTATGTATTCGGGCTCATCTAACTGCACCACCCTCCTGTTTTGTCTTTTAATCATAACCATATTCAGTACTTCCACAATGAATGAAAAAGCCATTCCAAAATAAATATAATTTTTCAGGTGAAGGTCTTCGGCCTTTTCAGATGCCCATCCTTCTATTACCAGGCTTAGCCCAATCATTACCAGGAAGGAAAGAGCCAGCATTTTAAATGTGGGATGTTTATGAATAAACTTCGCAATCACCGGACTGAAAGAAAACATAATGATCATTGCAATGATTACCGCTGCAATCATTATTTCCACATGCTTGGCAGTGCCGCCTGCGGTAATGATGCTGTCGAAAGAAAACACCATATCCACCAATACTATTTGCACAATCGCCTGGCTGAAAGTAAACTGTTTTTTACCGGGCTTATCTAATTGGGGATCTTCACCTTCCAATTTTTGATGAATCTCATGCACCGATTTATATATAAGAAAGACACCGCCTCCAAGCATTACAAGGCTTGCAAGGTCAAATCCTTTATCAAAAATAGTAAACACCGCTTTTCCCTTTTGAGCCAATAACCAACCAAGGCCAAGCAGCAAAACACTTCTAACTATTGAGCCCATTACTACCCAAAACAAACGTGCTTTTTTGTGTTTTTCTTTAGGTAATCTATTAATAATAATACTTACGAAAATCACATTGTCAACTCCTAAAATGATTTCAAGAATCACTAAAACGAAAAAACTGATTATACTATCCGTAGTAAATAAATGGCTCATTAATTCAATTGTAGTAAATATGATTTTTTTTCAGAGACGTAATTTACACAAACAAAAATATTTGCCTAAAAAAAATTCAACCTGAAAGATGGATTTCATTTATTAGTTTTTTTGAACCAGTACCTTTATCCTGCGCTCTACACCAACAAAGGATAAAATGCTGCAAAAGATCACCAACCTTAAAACCTCATGCCGGCATTTACAAACTCTTTTCCAGGGTTTCATCTTTTAATAGGAAGCGACATTTGAATTGCATCACAAGAATGTTAAAGGATAAAGAAATCGTAAATTGTGCAGATTTTAATTTTAAATTTCGGCTTTTAGCTGATAATTAATCAATAAAGAATTCAAAATGAATATAGGAATCGTTTGTTATCCCACATTTGGAGGAAGCGGTGTATTGGCTACAGAATTGGGGAAAGCGCTTGCAGAAAAAGGACATAACATTCATTTTATCACTTACCAGCAACCCGTAAGACTCGGAGGTTTCCACACCAATATTTTTTACCATGAGGTAAGTGTGCCCACTTATCCTTTATTCGATTACCCACCTTATGAAACTGCTCTGGCAAGCACTATGGTAGATGTGATCATCAACCATAAACTGGATCTTTTGCATGTGCATTACGCCATACCACACGCGTCTGCCGCTTATATGGCCCGGCAAATACTTTTAAAGCAAGGCATTAATATTCCGGTAATTACTACTTTACACGGTACGGATATCACTTTAGTTGGAAGAGATAAGACCTATTCTCCGGTAGTAACTTTTTCAATGAACGAAAGTGCGGGCCTTACAGCCGTATCTAAAAATTTGCGCGACGAAACTTATAAAAATTTTAAAATTGAAAAGGAAATAGAAGTGATTTACAATTTTGTAGATGCCAAACGTTTCAATAAAAAAGCGGTAACTCCATTCAAACAAGTAATTGCACCTAATAATGAAAGAATCTTTTTGCATGCTTCTAATTTCAGAAAAGTAAAAAGAGTGGATGATGTAGTTCACATCTTTGAAAAAGTAAATAAAGAAATTCCATCAAAATTATTGTTCGTGGGGGATGGCCCTGAGCGTTCCTATATTGAAGACCTTAGCCGGAAAAGCACATCTTCTGCTGACATAAGGTTTCTGGGCAGGCAGGAAGAAATGGAAGATATTCTTGCCATTTGCGATCTCTTCATTTTACCAAGCGAGAACGAAAGTTTTGGCCTCGTGGCATTGGAAGCCATGGCAGCAGAGGTTCCGGTAATCTCTACCAATGCAGGAGGGTTACCCGAAATAAATATTAATGGCGTTACAGGCTTTCTGAGTAATGTAGGCGATGTGGACGATATGAGTAAAAATATGATCAATATACTTTCTGATGAACCGGCTTTTAAGATCATGAAACACAACGCATTTGAACAGGCTCAAAAATTTGATATTAGTATTATTGTTCCTCAATATGAAAATTTGTATAAAAAAGTGTTGGGAATATAAAAAGAGTAAACCCAAAATTGTTTCTGGTTCGTGAAGTCATCAACCAGGAAAAAGCAATGAAGACTTTCACCGCCGGTTAAAATTAAAAAAGTCCTTTGGTAATTTTGGAATGAAGCTAATGTGAAGAAAAGCCGATTTACAATTTAAAAAAAAGT
>JBDTEK010000287.1:0-6454 GCA_039922575.1 Ginsengibacter sp. | reverse complement strand
GGAGAAGTGCGATCCGGGCCAAAAAGCTTTACATCGTCATCGTAAATAAGGTTGAGTGCAAGAGTAGCAGAAAGTACTTTTGAAAGTTTTGCTGTAAACATATTGGTCATGTTCACTTTTATATTCTGCGGATTATGCCCATAATCTGAAAAAAGGTCTAATCGTCCTTTATAGATAATTGTATTAGAAAGATTGTGCAAATAATTTATGCTTGCAAATGCGCCAACCTCTGTTTTAACTTTCTTACCTGGAACCACGCCATACGTTCCTTTAGCTGATAAAGTATCGTTGTTCACAATGATCCACCTTGCTGTGATGGGTGAAACAAAAATGGATAGCCCACCTACAGGTTTGTAATCTAACCCAAGCCCCAATAACACATAGCCGGGAGAAAGGAAATCGGATAAAAGATCTTTAGTGCCGTCGCTATTGTAATTATATCCTTTTGAAAACTGCGAATGAAAGTTGAATAATGCCGCCAAACTTAATTTTGGCTCAATCTCATATCCTGCTTTGGATAACAAATCAAAACGATCATCATTTTTCCTTGTTCCAAGAGTAGTAGTATTCAAAAGTCCATAATTCATATCAACCGTATTGTCCCAGCTAAATCTGTCTTTTCTATAAAAGGCATACAAACCAAGAGAGGAATTAACTGAAAAAGAGAAATCATCACCACCGGCCGCCCAGTTATTTTGGCTTCCCTGGGCGAGATTCAAATTAAACCGGCCACCGGTATTCCAAGTTCTACCGCTGTCAATTATTTCTTTCTTAACCTTCTTCGTGGCATCAGCCAGCAGACCCTTGATTTGGGCAAAACAATTACTGCTCGTTGTCAAAAAGATTACCATTAAAATAGAAAGAATAATTTTCCTATCTGCCAATTTCGTTTTCATTTTCAGGAATTTATAAGGGTCTTAAAATTGCAAAAACAATACCACTATAATAACCTTTATATTTATTTTATGTGTTTGTAACCTGAATTTAATTCGAGATAAATTAAAGGGAGCGATGAAATTTTTAAACTCTGCTGTATCCATGCTGCTATACCGACTCAACTATTACGGTTTTAAATTATTCTACAATAAAAATAGGAATTCCAGTCAAATCATTTAAAAAATTAATTAAATCATTCCATCCCTTTGCGGAGATCATATTGCAAATCAGGATGAAGGGAGGACAATGCGGTATCAATTTTTTTTTGCTGGCTTTCAATTAAATTGATTAGCTGCCTGCTTTTCTTTACCGGAATAGAATAAGTTTTTATGCAGTTACAAAAGTAAATAAGAAGTTCTGCTTCTACCTGCCTCGATAAAGCAAAACGAACATGTTTATTAATATTCCTCAAAATTTTCCGAATGCTTTTTTTAATGTAATAAATATTTGACCTATTTATTTCCTCAAATAAAGCATTAGTTTCCTGCTTTACATTTTGCACATAATTGTTAACATTATCTGATTCAAATAGTAAAAAAGCAAGCAATTCTTTATTTTCCTTTTTATATTTCGCTAATCTAAGGCAATACCCAAGTAATTCCTTTCGATCCCTGTTTTCTAAATCTTTTTTTATTTCATTGATAGATGAGATCATTCTTTCAGTGCATTTTTATAGAAAAAAATATGAGTTTTAAATTCGTAAAATAAGTAAAATAATATGGTTTAGTGAAGCTGGTTTTCTAAATGGAAAGGTTGGCAACTTTCCCAATTTTATCAAAGTTCTTTTAGTGCTCAATTAAATATCTCTTAAATAATTAACACCAAAGTACCTCCTATAATAAGAAGAGCGCCCATAGCTGTTTTTACAGTTAGCGGTTCTCCTAAAAATATGACTGCTAAAACAATGGCAATTGCCACACTCATTTTATCTACCGGCGCCACCTGTGAAACTTTTCCTAATTGCAAGGCTTTGAAATAGAATATCCAGGAAAGTCCGGTTGCTACTCCAGAAAGGGTAAGAAAAATAATATTCTGTTTTGTAAGTGAATGAATAGTAAAAGCACCTCCTCTTATAAATGCAATTCCCCATGCAATTATCAGAATAACAATTGTTCGGATGGCTGTCGCCAAATCAGTATCCACACCTCTTATTCCCACCTTTGCAAAAATGGCTGTCAATGCAGCAAAAAGAGCCGATAATAAAGCATAAGTCCACCACATAATTTTTGATTTTAATTATTGTTATTCAGGATAATTTTTAAAGAAAAGGGTGGAATTTTTACACCACTTTATATCAATCTTGTTGTATCAGCAACTCAATTAAGATGGATAAAATTACAAATTATCCCTGACAGCTCATTTTCTCAAAGCGCTTTATTTTATAGACAAAGTCTAAGTTGATGTAATCAAACATTACAAAAAACGGGAAAGAAAAAGCCATATCACCACCTCTAGAGAAACAAAAAGACAATCAAATAATATTCTTCCTTCAGCAAGTAGAAAAAATGTTTTTTGTGTTTTACGGTGATTATTGGCGTATTAAATTTGAAAAAATTGATCAAAACCTGGACAACAATAATTTAAAATTTTATATTTCGGTCTAAATAAAATGTTTACTTTGTGTTATAGAATTCTTTAACCTTAAAAACAACAATTATGGAGGAATTAATTCAAAAACTACAAAGTATTCATGGCCTAAGCGCCGAACAATCTCGTGGTATTTTAAATACTATTACCGGGTATATTAAAGAAAAATTCCCCATGGTAGCCGGTGCTATTGACAATCTTTTTCAATCAGGCACTACACCTGCTGCACCGGGAACAACCGCCTCTAATGTACAATCTACTACAGATGCTACTCAGCCAGACAATGGAGATCTTCTTGATAAAATTTCCGATTTTATTCCAGGCGCTACCGGCCAAAAAATAGAAGATTTTGCTAAAGAAAAACTAGGCGGTTTTTTTGGCGGGAAAAAAACAGTTTAATATTAATTTCACTCAATTAAAAAAGCCGTCCTGATAAAATATCAGAACGGCTTTTTTAATGATAAAATTATTATTTCCTTTTCAAATTATTTGATAAACACATTCATATCCAAACTACCGGCAATATTTGATTTACACATTTGCTACCTTCCTTTTGGCATTTCATAGTAAAGGTTCTCATCGCATTTCATAATGGCCAATTTTTTAATTCAGATTATTTTAAAACTTCTCTGGCGATCACTATTTTTTGAATTTCACTGGTGCCCTCTCCTATTGTGCATAATTTACTATCTCTGTAAAATTTCTCTACCGGAAAATCTTTTGTATAACCGTACCCACCAAATATTTGAACCGCATCTGTAGCTACTCTTACAGCCACTTCACTTGAATAATATTTTGCCATAGCAGATTCTTTGGTAACATTTTTACCCCGTATTTTAAGATCGCACGCCTGGTCTATCAATAATTCTGCAGCCTCTATTTCTGTAGCCATATCTGCCAGTTTAAAAGCGATTCCCTGAAAATCTGCGATAGGTTTCCCAAACTGATGCCTTTCCTTTGCATAAGCTACAGAAGCTTCATAAGCACCTTTTGCTATGCCCAAGCCAAGCGCTGCAATAGAAATCCGGCCACCATCAAGAATTTTCATAGCTTGTTTAAAACCGTCACCCACTTCCCCCATCCGCGCAGAATCCGGAATCCGGCAATCATTAAAAATCATTTCCGCTGTTTCACTGGCACGCATCCCCAATTTATTCTCTTTTTTGCCACCGCTAAATCCTGCAGTACCACGTGGAACAATAAACGCAGTACAATTGTTTTTTGTTCGAGGCTCCCCTGTTCTGCAAATTACTACTGCCACATCTCCACTTCGGCCGTGTGTGATCCAGCTTTTGGTACCATTTATTACCCAATCATCTCCATCTTTTACTGCTACACATTGCATATTTCCCGCATCGCTTCCCGTGTTGGGTTCCGTTAACCCCCATGCGCCAATAAATTCGGCGGTCGCCAGTTTAGTTAGAAATTCTTTCTTTTGATCTTCATTTCCAAAAGCCAAAATATGACCTGTGCAAAGCGAATTATGTGCAGCAAGAGATAAACCAATGGATCCACAAACTTTTGAAATTTCCTGTATGATCGCGCTATACTCCATATAAGTAAGCCCTGCTCCTCCATATTTTTCAGGAACCAAAACGCCCATCATCCCCAATTTACCTAACTCCTTAAAAACATGAACAGGGAATTCCTGTTTTTCATCCCACTCCATTAAGTGAGGTTTTATGTATTGCAACGCAAAATCCTTTGCTGTTTGAGAAACCTGTTGTGTCAATTCGCTTACCGAAAAATCCATATCTATTTTTTTGCGCAAGATAAACTTTTTAAGCGCTAATTTCTTTGAAAAATTGGCTAAATTATTACAATGCAAGATAAGGCTCAGCTTTTGCGTATATCTCATCAGTAACAATCATTATCTTTTTTATCTGCTCTATAGAATTAAAAGCGCCATGTTGCTGACGATATTGAAAAATTGCATTAGCGACGTAATATCTTATGTATGGATGACTTTTCATCTCGTCAATAGAAGCAGTATTAATATTTATTTTTTTTACCACGGCATTATTAAGAATCAAATAGGGTTTTATTTTTTGGAAAGTAGAATCAGGAAGAAGAAAGGTTTCGGATACCTGATCTATTGAATGAAATCCGCCAAGTTTATCGCGGAATGAAATTATCCTTTGAGAAAGTTTACTTCCTATTCCCGGCAATGCAATATATGCAGTAGTATCAGCCAGATTAATTTCTACTTTTTGAATTGTGCGAGGTACATAAGAGACTAAACTTTTAGGGTAATCTTTTTTTTCAAACTGATGATATTCATTTGGTTTATTCTTAATACTAACGTAAGGCAACAAGCGCTCAGCATCATTTTTATTCAATCCCCATATCTTTTTGATATCTTCCGGTTTATAAAATTTCCCTCCTTTCGAAATATATTTTTGAATGGTTATCGCGGTTTTTTCTCTCACACCTAATTTTACCCAATCTTGTAAAGTTGCCGTATTTGGGTCGAAAGGAAAAAGTTCAGCTTTTATTGAATTGTAACTTGGGGGAAGAGAATAATCATTTTGATATTCGTTGTCAAATTTCTTGGCGAAACTTTTTTCGCCTGACGAATCAATTTTCAATTGAGCTATTTCGTTTGCGAATTCTGCGGAATCAACCTTTTCATTTTTTACAAATAAAGGGTATAAAAAGGGCAGCACCATAAACAAAATAATAAAAGAAACAATCGAAATAATACCCCATCTTTCTTTACGTGTAAAAACAAAATAATCCTTTGCAAATTGTTTCCACATAGAAACTAAGTTTTAATATTGAAATATAAATGACCCTTACGAATTCTGAATGTAGTAAATTATTTTGAAAACAAGCCTAAATCAAATATTAATTTGCAGCCCATCATAAGCCAACCTGATATTGGAAGGCAACTCATTATTTATTTCTTCATGACGGCCAAGCTGGTGGCTCATATGTGTAAAATAGCCCTTTGGAATCTTTAATTCATTTTCTAAATCAATGGCCTGTTGTAGCGTAAAATGTGAGATGTGTTCCTTCTTCCGAAGCGCATTCACAACCAAAATCTTACTTCCTTTTATTTTTTCTTTTTCCTCCTCATCAATCCTGTTGGCATCTGTAATATATGTAAAATCGCCAAATCTGAAACCTAAAACAGGCATTTTTAAATGGTGAACCCAAATAGGAGTAACAGGAATATCCCCAACTATAAAAGATTCATGCGTAATTGTATGCAAGTGAACACTGGGAATCCCCGGATATTTATCTTCAGTAAAAATATATGGAAATTCTCTGAGAAGCGCGTCCTGAGTAAGCTTATTTGCATACACATCCATTGGTTTGTGTTGAAAAAAATTATAAGCTTTTATATCATCAAGTCCGGCTACATGGTCTTTGTGTGGATGAGTAAAAATCACTGCGTCCAATTTTTTTACATTAGCTCTCAGCATTTGGGTGCGGAAGTCAGGCGTAGTATCTACCACCAATGTGGTCGTTTTACTTTCAACTAAAATGCTGCTTCGCAGCCTTTTATCCTTTTCATCTGCAGAGGTGCATATATAACAACCGCAGGCAATCATGGGGACACCGCCACTGGTGCCGGTTCCCAAAAAAGTAATACGAAGGTCAGGGTAACTCACTTTTCAAAGATAATTATGAAATCTGATGTGAGGGCAATTGGATTTATAATTAAGAAAAATATAGAGATGAAAATTTTATTTTGAGAGCTCTTCTGCCTGAGATTTGACTTCTTCATATAATTTTTGAGAATCGTGTGTAAGCGCATCGAAATCAATATCTACGGAAGGAATAATATCTATTAAAATATTGATTCTTCCTTCAGGATTTAAAAATTTATTTAAAACAACTACCTTTTTATCTTCTAAAATACAATAACCACTTTGAAAGGAACCACGTTCATAACGAATTACATAACCGGTTTCTTCCAGTATTT
>JBDTEK010000286.1:0-6230 GCA_039922575.1 Ginsengibacter sp. | reverse complement strand
TTCATTGGGAAGAAATAGATGAGGACTTAAGTCTTGAGAGCTTTTTTGATTTTGAAAGAAAACTGAATTATGCCAGAATTTAAGAATCCTCATCAAAAACAAGGAATCATATCTTATTTTGTCATTTGACAAAAGGTAAAAGTGATATTAAATCAACAATGGAAATCCTCTATCTTTCGCGTATTCTTTTTTAATAACGCACTCTATATTTATTCGGTGAAAATAATTAATTGATTTTGACTATTTAAAGATTGTTATTTTCCTGTCGGAAAGCATGTAGCGTGAGAAGAACCCGCAAGCCAACCCTAAATTGAGTATAATTTACCTGGTTATTCCCGCTCTATGGAAAGATTTAGCAATTTTCCATTATTCCACGCTTTTAATTCACGCTTATAATTCTTGCGGTTTTGTTTGGTCAAATGCGGATCGTCCAGGGAAGTAAGATTGGGGCTTCCGCCATTTACCCAGGCTGTGTACCAGAAACACGCAACATCATAAATTGATAAACGAAGCTGGCTTTCTACCATTCCGTTTAAAGCGGTATGAAATTGTCGTGCATAATCATCTGAGAAAACAGGCGAATTATAAAACATAACTGTATTGCCGGCACTATCTTTCTTATACATATTTTCTTTGGTAAAACTATTTCTCACCTTTTTTTCTATTGCCAGAAGAGTATCTACGAGAGAGTGAGATTGTTCAATAATTCTCCAGGTTTCAGCAGGCACATCATTTATATACTTTGCAGGTGATGTCTTAAAATTGTAAGCATCTCCAAACATTTGCGGCAAGGTGGATTCCCACAAAGCGTGTACGCCTTTTTGATTGGTTTTCTGTCCATCATGATTAGAAGAAGTGTGCAATGGCATGTGTGCATCTGCCAGGTAATGAGATAGTTCTGATGAAAGAAAAAGAATTTCAGATTTATTTTTTTTCTTAAATGCCGAAGTAAGTTTTTCTGTCATGTTTTGAATATACCACGGCAGGTTTCCGGTTTTATTTAAAAATGCACTGTCATATCTTTTATATGCTTCTGTGGTGGTTTTTGGAAGTGAACTAAAAGGAATATTTCCAAAATCTTCAATATCAATATAATGTCTTGGTCCTTCATTTTTATCATTTAACAATGGCCGCCTCAAATCGGGCACAACAGCGCTTTCTGTAATGTAATCAATGTGATTATAATAGAATGTTTGCATACTCTGCGGCAAAGCAAAAACTGCTGCGCGGCTGATGTGTTTATGTCCCCACGATCCCCACGCTAATAGCAGGCTGATGCTTCCTGTTACTAATAGAAATACTAATAAGAGTTTAAAAACATTTGATTTCATTTGAAGAAATTTTAAATTTTATTTTAAAAACCTGGTTAAAAGAATATTTTATTAAATTATTCCGGAATTCAAGGTGCGAGCTGTAACAGTTTCGTCATTGGCGATATCATCCTTGACCACTAAGAATTTGGTGTTTTTATTGGCCAAATTTAAGAGAATAAATATGGTTAAATATGTTTTGGTCAGTATTAACAGGTATCGATCTTTTATTAGGTTGTTCTGGCATAATTATTTATTGCAAAATAGGTATAAAATGTAATAAAATGAAAGACGATTATAATACAAAACATGAAATAGATTTAAAAGAGACAGATCACAAATATATTGAACCGCCTGAATTAAGAAAAGCCGGAATACCTCCATTAAGAAGGCAATTGAATTGGTTTACGGTTGGTATGGGAGTTATTTTTGTTGTTGTTTTAATTTTCGCGCTTTATTTCATATTCTTTGCCCCATCTGCACATTAATAATCACTTTTTGGTTTTGCATGGTTTGCAGCCGGCTTTTTATTTTCATTAGTCAAAGCGGGTTCTTTTTGTTTTTTATCTCCGGCTTTTCCTTCATGCTTTCTTAAAGTATCTTTTTTAACTTCAGCATAAGGATTTACCGGCCCAATAACTTTTTTTTCGTTCTGTTCAGGAGCATTTTTATCATGTGGTTGTTTGCCAAAATCCGATTCCACCGGAACATCGGTCGGCGCTTCGTAATCACCGGCATCACCGTTTCCCTGGCCATCGGCGTCATTGCCTTCACCATGTTGCACAATTGCTGCAAAATTCTGATCCGCAAATATGGGATCGTTATTTAATTCAGCAGGTTTTTCAAACTCGGCCTTTGGATCTATTCCTAAGCTTTTGTCGGCATATACTTTTTGCATAAAATAAGCCCATTCAGGCATGGCCATTTCATTACCACCGTAGGTTTGGCTTATCCGTAAAAAAGGATCATCGCATCCAACCCAAACTCCTGCGAGTAGTTGTGGGGTATATCCTATGAACCAGCCATCTGTATTGTCATTTGTAGTTCCTGTTTTACCACCCATCTGGCTTTGGATTCCAAATCTGCCACGCATTGCATGGCCTGTGCCAAAGTCCACCACGCCCTGCATCATTCTGTACATAGTATAGGCATCCACTTCGCTTATTACCTGTTTTGATTCTGCCTGAAAAGTTTGCAGCACATTTCCGTTTCTATCCTCTATCCTGTTTAAATAAATGGGTTCTGTATTAAAACCTCTGTTGGGGAACATGGTATATGCCCTCAGCATTTCTATCAGTTGAATATCGGCTGACCCCAAAGCTATAGAAGGAACTATTGGGATATCACTTTTTATTCCGCATAAATGCGCAAATTCAGCAGTTTTTTTAGGTCCTATGCGGCTCATTAAATCGTACGCTGCTGCATTTAAAGATTTAGCAAGGCAATAAGCCATTGTACCCCCGCCGCCCGAAATCGTTTTATTGGCAAGCGTAATTGACTTGCCTCCAATATAACTATCGGGAGTAAGCCCGGCATCAGTAATAGCAAGTGTATAAAGAATAGGTTTAAAAGTAGAGCCTACCTGCCTTCTGGTAGTTACATGATCGAATTTGAACCACTTAAAATCAATTCCACCCACCCAGGCTTTTATTTCGCCCGATATGGGATCCATAGCGCAGAAAGCCGTCTGCATCATTTGCTTAAAATATTTAATAGAGTCAACAGGTGCCATTGTAGTATCTGTTTCTCTTTTTGCATTCCATGCAAATACTTTCATTTTTACCGGTATATAAAAAGATTTTTTTATCTCATTGTCGGTAGCTCCTCCTTCTTTCATATATCTCCAGCGATCGCTGCTTTTCATAGCCTGATCCAATATTAAGTCCTGTCCTTTCCATGCGTTTTTACTTAACTGTCTGTTGAAAGTTTTTTGCATGGTGGTCATATGCCTTACAACAGCTTCTTCTGCAAATAATTGCATTTTAGGATCAATAGTAGTATAAATCTTTAATCCATCCCTGTAAAGATCATAGTTATTCCCTGTTTTTGGATCTTTATGTGTTTTGCACCAATCGTCTAATTTTTTTGCCAAAACGGCTCTGAAGTAGGGAGCAATTCCCATATTTTCATCCAGCTTCTTAAATTTGATCCCCAGGGATCTTTTTTTAAACATAGTAGCAGCGGAGACAGTTATGGCATTATTTCTTACCATTTGGTCCAATACTGTATTTCGGCGTGCAAGCGCTGCATCGGGGTGCCTGATCGGATCATACTGACCAGGCCCTTTCAACATTCCTACCAGCAAAGCAGATTCATCTGTTGTTAATTCTGCCGGCTCTTTTTGAAAATAAACCAGGGCAGCATTTCTGATTCCATATACATTTAGCCATGAAACCCTATTGAGATAAAGAGCAAGTATTTCCTGTTTGGTGAAATTTTTCTCCAATTTAAGTGCAACGATCCATTCTTTAATTTTGTCGATTCCACGTTTGAAAGCAGAACCCCGGCCCTGGCCTAAAATATTTTTGGCAAGTTGCTGGGTAATAGTGCTACCACCTCCATCTTTACCTAAACCATAAATGGCACGGGCAGTACTACGTGCATCAATACCCGAATGTTGATAAAAACGTTCATCTTCTGTGGAAACGAGGGCATCTATGACGCCTTTTGAAATGTCTTTGTAATCTACCGAAACCCTGTTCTCCGCATATATCTTACCCATTAATGTAGTTCCATCATTTGCATAAATTTCAGAAGCCAGATTTGCTTGCGGGTTTTCCAATTCCTGTAAAGAAGGAAGTTTCCCGAATAAACCAAAATTTGCCGCGGCAAGTACAAGTGTAAATAGAGCGCATCCAATCGCTACTATCATCCATAATATTTTTACATTTGGCTTTACGCTTTTATCCTGTTTTCTATTTCTATTTTTTGTTTGCATTTATTTTTTCTTTAAAAAAGAATTTTAAGAATTAATTCTTTCAACTCACGGCTATAGTTAAATGCCGTTCACCATTCTTTAAAACTTCCCCGGATATTTTTTATCCAGCACATCTATATAATCCGTCAATTTTTTATTTTCTTTCAATAGTTCCAGGTTGGTATTTGAAATAATATAGAAAGTGTATTTATCTGCAGGAAGCCATGATATCTCCGAAGCGGCATCTTTCTTTATTCTATCTCGATATTTTATAGCCGCATCTGCATTTTCAAACTGCGAAAAGATGAGAAGTGTTCTTTCTTTATCCAATGTATCTTTTATTACCTGCAGATTTAGAGAGTAATATTTTTCACGGTTATATCTCGTAAAGGCATTCCCTGCTTCACTGCTGTATACCGGATCTACTTTATTCAATACCATCATTACATATTGAGGTATATTAGGGTCAAATGTAAATGTGGCATTGCTTACCGGAGGTGGTAATTTTTTATCCGGATTGAGCACCGCTTTTTCGGCAACTACCGGTTGAATTTTATGTTGAACACTTGTATCCCCGGACTGCCGAACAATGTTTTGACTTAACCTGGTATCATCGAATACAACAATTTGCGAATCTTCTTTTATTCTTTCTACATGAAGATTCGTCAGGTAATTTTCGATACTATCTCTCCGGCCCAAAACATCAATCATTATCGCTGCTTTTTCCCTTAATGGAGAAGTAGGGTATTGGCTGATCACTTCCTTCAGGGTTTTTATCGCCAGGCTATCCTGCCGCTGGTGAATATAATAAACTGACTCTATGTAAAGTAATTGTGGGCTCCAATAGTTGATTCCGAATAAGCTATCTGCATTATGTTTCTCTTTAATTGCCTGGTCAAACTTCCCTTCAATAAAAAGGTTATAAATGTCATCATAACGCCTTGTAGCTGCTGTATCTTTTTTAGAAGGATTAAATCTTTCAGGATGCACAACGTATTGAGTGAATTTGGAACCGGAGAACTTTTTCAGCAAAAGATTTTTATAATAATCTGCCTTAGCCGAATTGCCAATTTTATTGTAACAATAAAAAAGATTCATATAAAGTTCGCCATTATGAAGGCTATCAGGAAAACGGTTCAGCGATTTTTCATAAGTATTAATGGCTTCATTAAAGTCTTCCAAAAGATTTTGATAATTTTTTCCTAATTGAAATAGGGAGATAGCTACTTTTTTATTAGAAGAATCCATTAAAGGTTTTGTAAGCGGCACATTTGCCAATAATCCCTGGACTGAAATGTCATTTTGAAAATTAATATCTTCCAGAGGACCGGAAACACCGGCATCAGAAACCCCGTTTGCGGATGGAGACAAAGGGTCCGAATCTCCCGTTAATAATCCACTTTTAGGATTACCGGAGTTTTGATTATTTCTTTGTGACGAAGTAATCAGGTTTTGATCAGAACCCGAAACCCTTCGCCAGTTGTCAACATTCTCCCTTTTTCCCCAGGTTCTTTTAAACTCATTAAAACCCTTTGATTTTAAAGAAGTGTTATAAAAATACCAATCACCTTTTGTTTCATTATTTGAAAAAATATCAGAAGATTGATTTTTTGTATTGAAATAATCAGAGGCAGAATTACCACTCACAAAATCTTCATCCTTTACACCTCGTTCTTTTTGTAATTTTTTTGATAATTTTTTTAAAAAAGCATCGCGGTCCGCGGGTGATAAAGCAGCGATAGATTGAAGGCTGTCTTCCCTTTCAATAATATTAATGTGCTTTACAATTTGTACCAGCGCGCTTTTTCTTTCCATGATCTTGCTGATATCTCCAAGTGTGGAATCAGGAAGTTGCAAACTATCGTAAAAGGAATAGGCATTCTTATATTTTTTTTGCTGGTAGCTTATCTCTGCTAAAGTTAAAAACGCTTTATTTTTGTATGAGAGGTTAGATTGGTTGTAAAAAGTACTTTTCTTGAAAAAAGAAACGGCCGCAGTAGTAT
>JBDTEK010000285.1:0-5210 GCA_039922575.1 Ginsengibacter sp. | reverse complement strand
CTGCGGGAAATGCGGGTACACGAATTGGATGTGGAGTGATAGTGGGAAGCAGCAAATGAAATGGAAATATTCACATTATAGCCGATAAGTTTTTATTCTTAATGATTTTAAGAAACAGCCTAAATATAAAGGTTGATTTATTCAGGTCGCAGAGAATGGTAACTTTTTGTGGATCAGAATTCTTATACCATTTTTGCCCAAATTATAAATTTTTTTACGTCAGCACTTTATAAGGTTGGCGACTTTTCAAAAAACCTGGTAACCTTATAAAATAACAAAAAACGATAGTTTCCTTATTTTTTACTTCCCCAAATTTTATTATTTCTCAGCTAAATGTTTCTCTTATTTTTTCCCAAAACCCTTTATCATTTTTATCAGGTTTAGGTTTAAAATTTTCACTTTCCTGCATAGCTTCTAAGGTTGTTTTTTCATCTGCCGAAACATTTTGTGGTGTCCACACATTTATATGAATTAACTGGTCTCCTTTCTCGTGAGAATTGATTGAGGGAAATCCTTTGCCTTTAAGTCTAAAAATTTTTCCGCTTTGTGTACCTGTAGGAATTTTTATTTTTGCCCTTCCATCAATGGTAGGTACTTCTATTTGTGTCCCAAATACTGCATCAGGGAATGAAATATAAAGATCATAAGCTACGTTCAAACCTTCTCTTTGTAAGTGTGGATGTGCTTCTTCTTCTATTAAAATAATCAAATCGCCTGGCCCTCCGCCCCGTTCTCCCATGTTGCCTTTTCCTCCCATACTCAACTGCATGCCCGACTGTACGCCTGCGGGAATTTCCAGGGTTACGTTTTCTTCGCCATACACTCTTCCTTCGCCTTTGCATACCGGGCACTTATTGGTAATTACAGATCCTTCACCGTTACAATCCGGGCAAGTAGTCACCGTTTGCATTTGGCCCAAAAAAGTATTTTGAACTCTGCGTACCTGCCCGTTACCGCCGCAGGTTCTGCAGGTCTGGCTGCTATTTTTATCTTTTGCACCAGAACCACCACAGGAATTACAGGAAATATATTTTTTTACTTTGATAGTTTTGGTAGTCCCTTTAGCTATCTCCTCATAATTTACTTTAATTTTCACACGCAAATTACTTCCTCTTATACCCTTGCTTCTACCGCCAGACCGCCCGCTGCTTCTGCTACCGCTGAAAAAACTTCCGAACATATCATCACCAAAAATATCTCCAAATTGGCTAAAGATATCATCCATATTCATGCTTTGCCCACCGGAAAATCCGCCACGGCCTGGTCCAAATGCATTGTGGCCAAATCTATCGTATTGGGCGCGTTTGTCTTGATTGCTTAATATTTCATACGCTTCTGCTGCTTCTTTAAATTTTTCTTCAGCAGCATGATCGCCTGGGTTTCTATCAGGATGAAATTGCATTGCTACCTTCCGGTAAGCTTTTTTTATTTCATCTGCTGTACTGGATTTACTTACGCCCAGAATCTCATAAAAATCTCTTTTTGAAGACATTGTACTTGCCATACTATTTATTGTAAACTGCCATAAAAATATTGGAACCGATGGCAGATTCGGTTCATTTTATTTGTTTATTATCCTTCATGAAAGAGATCATTTACCAACAACTACTTTGGCAAATCGTATCAGTTTATCGTTTAAGAAATAACCTTTTTGAATTTCAGCGACCACTTTACCTTTTAATTTTTCATCTTCTACCGGAATCTCAGAAACAGCTTCATCTTTTTCTACATCAAATTCAGTATGGAGGGTATCAATCGCTTTTAATCCTTTGGATTCCAAAATTTTTCTGAATTTATTAAAAACAAGCAGAATCCCTTCTTTCAATGTTTTTTCTTCGTCGCTCTCCTTCATTTGCTTTTCAGCGCGGTCCATGTCATCCAGCACATCGAGTAAGGAGGCAATTACTTCTTTGCCGGCGGTTTGTCTTATTTCAATATTCTCTTTTGAAGTTCTTCTTCTAAAATTATCGAAGTCCGCAAACAAGCGCACATATTTATCCTTTTGTTCCTGTAATTCTTTTTCAAATTTATCTGCTTCTTCGGTGCCATTAGTGGAGTCTATACTCTCATCCTGTTCTAAGGTAGAATCAGCATTTTCTTTCAAATTGAAATCCTCAGCTTCTACAGGTTCGTTTATTTCTCTTTCACCCATTTCTTTTTTATTATTTTTCATATTTCTAAATTGGCAGCAAAGGTACAACAGACAAAATTTTTGCCAATAATAAATATGGGACAAAATGACACAAGTCTTATAGAATTTATGAAATTAGTAGAATTTTAATTTGATCATCTTTAGAGAAATAATTGCCCAAAGGATATTACTGTATAGCTAATACCTAATGATTAAAGGATAACTAATAAAAATATTATGGACTATTTAGCCACCTGGAACTTACCTGATTCAACGACGTTTCCTTGTTTGTCCCGAAGTTGGAAAACATATAAACCGCGGTACAGATTTGTGAGAGGAACGGTAATCTTCTGTTCAGTAACTTTTATTTCTTCCACTTTTTTACCAATAAAATTGAAGACCAATAATGTGTATGATTTATCGTAATCTTTTTCGAACTCAAAATTGATAAAACTTGTAGCAGGATTTGGGTAAAACTTGACTGTTTTAACAGCATCACTCGATAAATAGGTTGATTTAACCTGTGCCTGACTGGTGAAATTAAGGCCGCCAATAAGTATAAGTATGTAAAAAATTCTTTTCAATAAGACAAAAGTATTAATTTTTTTTAAAATAACGATAATAACCTTTCATATATTAGCTTATAATTTTTGAAAAAATAATAGCGTTGTATTATAAACGTAGTAATTAGGTAAAAATTGTTAAAAAATTAAATTGAACTATTTCTTTTGGTTCAATTTCAAAGCTTGTTATCAAAAATACCTGAAAATTTTCCGGTTTGAGAAGTGATTGATAATTCTCATTTACTTCATCTTACTTTATCAATTATTTTACCATACTTCGTACGACAATAATTCGTTCTCTCTTTTTATGCGGTTTCCTTCTAAAATAGTAGCTACAACCGCTACCGTAGTTAAAACAGTAAAAGTTAAAAAATAAACTACTACTTTACAATTGTTATTATTTTTATTGGGATAGGCTTTGTTCATTTCAGGTTCTTTACAAAATATATAATTTGATGCAATTTAATAAAAACTCGAAAGCGAATAAAGAGTAAAATAAAATTTGATGATAAATTAATAAATAGTTTTCAGGTAATTTTTGTTTTGACGGCCGGCAAAGTGAAAATCATGAATTTACAGGCGCTTTTTCGAACACGTTTATTAGGTTGGGAGCTTTTATTTATTTAGAATGTTTACCGGTAAAATGATTTCCCACCGATTACGCCCTTTACCACCATATAAATCCGGATCTAAGAGGTAACTGTAACGAACTCCAAAAGAAACATTTACCTGGTTCCACCATTTGGTGTCGAAATTAATTTCTGAACCTGTGGACCGGAATTGAGCGTTGAACACTTTCCCCGTAGAATAAAAATCATCTACCCGGGTGTTATCATAAAATAAATTAGCTCTTACCCTCAAGAAATAAAGTATGTCTCCGAAACCGGTATCCGGATGAAAAAGCGGAAAATGATAGTTAATTCCCCATTTGTACATCCTATAAAAATTGATAGATTCATAACCTCTTGAAAAGGGGAAGCCGCTCGAGAAGTTGATTTGGCCTAAAGAATCTTTTTTGAGCCACGCGCCATTTAAAACAATGGAATGAGTATTTAAAAATCCCGGAAAATATAAATTCCCTGTTGCTAAAACCTGGTAGCCATTGTACCTGGTTAATGGCGACTTATATGAAAATGTTGCTGCCTGGGCAAATCGAGGAAATATTTGTTGTTGTGCTTTTTGTATCTGATGGCTGAACGATAAAAAATTACTTGCATAGCTGTACGAAACAGTACCAAAAGTGTCTTTATAATTTGCCTGAAAATTGCTTTGATTGTACACATATTGGGAACCTGCATTGATATAAGTAAACGATCTTCCTTTGCTTAAATTAAGTGGAATAGAAAATCCGGCAAAAGGTTCAAGTTGATTAAAATATACAATCTTTGAATGGAAAAGAGAACGCCGGTCAATAGTATAATTAACGCCAGAAGTCAGATAGGGGAATAATGCTCCATAAGTAGCACCAAAACCCACTCTTTTAAACTTTTCAGAACGATCGTATGTGAGCGATAAATTAGATTGAAGTGTGTTTAAAATATTTTCACTTACAAGGGATAGAGTGTATTGAGGATCGCTTATAGCCGGCTCAATGCTGTGAAAATTAAAAAGATGGAAACTTTTTTGATATTTTGTAATTGGGAAAGTTTCATCAGGAACTTTATAAATCAGATTAGAATTTAGCTTGTTAATAGAAGTGATCCCGAAATTGGATGTATTATTTTGCAATTCCTCTGCAGTTATTTCCTGAAAAACCGCTTTGCTTTTTGAGGAGGTATTCAGTCGGTAGCCTTCGGCTGTAAATTCGCTCCACACTATGTTTGAGTCGTTAACTGCAGGATGATATTTGCCCAATCCTATTTCACCCGCAGTTCCTATTTTCCAGAATCTTTTATCGGAAAAGGTATAAGCGAAAAGTTCATCGTTTTTTTTATAAGAGTAGGAAAAATAAAGCGTATCGTGCCACATGTATGGAAAGCCTATCACATTAAAAGTAAATGGAAGAAGGTATTGCGTGTTGTTTGTTTTTAAATCTGTTTCTGCTATTGACATTTTTCCTTCCTTATTTCTAACTGCAGATAAGATTTGTTCATCATTATTAAATTTAGGATAAGTATAAAAAAGTTGATCAGGATTGGGAATCTCCCGGATCAGTTTTCCCGTTTTTGCATCTAATATGTGCAGGTTATATTTTCCTGAAGCGGGCTCATTTACGGCGACAATTTGTTGCCCATCTTCACTGATGTCTGGTGAGAAATATTTAGAATGATTGGTAATCGTGTGTTGATTACCGTTAGTAATATCCAGTATTTGTAAATCGCTGTAATCACGATATCCCCATCGTACATCCGGCCTATAAGATGCGTAAACAATCTTCCCATTTCGATAGCTGAAATAGCCGTCCAAAGTAAAATCAGAGGTTCTTATTTTTCTATCTTTGTTGCCGGTGCGTATGATAAATTCAGGTATTTTTTTAAAAGTATTCCTAATAAAAATTAGGTCATCATTTTTAGCAA
>JBDTEK010000284.1:0-6312 GCA_039922575.1 Ginsengibacter sp. | reverse complement strand
GCTTCGCTACTAAAATCGAGTGTGCTCCGGTAATGAGTTTGTAAAATAAAAAAACGAATTGTCATCGGCGAAAAGGCCTGGGAAAGCAACGGGTGGTCACCGCTAAACATTTCAGTAAGTTTGATTTGATTATGGTAACTTTTTCCCATCTTTCTTCCATTCACCGTAATCATGTTATTGTGCATCCAGTATTTTGCCGGAGCTACGTGATTACAAATAGTGCTTTGGGCTATTTCACTTTCGTGGTGTGGAAACATTAAATCCATGCCACCACCATGAATATCGAACCGGGCGCCCAAATATTTAGTAGCCATTGCTGAGCATTCAATATGCCAGCCGGGGAAACCATCTCCCCACGGGCTTTTCCATCGCATAATATGTTTTGGCGGGGCCAGTTTCCATAAAGCAAAGTCAGCTTTATTTCTCTTTTCATCCTGCCCTTCCAGTTCTCTTGTCGTTTCTAAAAGATCTTCCACTACCCTGCCGCTCAGCTTTCCATAATCGTGATTCTCCGCATATTTTTTTACATCAAAATAGACAGAACCATTCTTTTCATATGCATAACCCGCGGCAATGAGTTTTTCAATCATTCCTATTTGTTCTATAATATGGCCTGTGGCAGTAGGCTCTATACTAGGGTCAAGGGTATTAAATTTTTTAAAAGCCCAATGAAAAAGGTTGGTATATTTCTGAACTAACTCCATCGGTTCCATTTTTTCCAGTTGGGCTTTGTCTGCTATTTTATCTGTGGCCTCCCGTCCTTCTTCTTCAAAATGGCCCGCATCGGTAATATTGCGTACATATCTTACTTTGTAACCGAGAAATAACAGGTATCTGAAAACAACATCAAAGGTAATATAGGGCCTTGCATGTCCAAGATGGCTTTCGCCGCTTACTGTGGGGCCGCATACATACATTCCCACGTGAGGAGGATTTATAGGTATAAACTCTTCTTTTTGTTTGCTGAGTGAATTGTATATTTTAAGCGGCATAAAAATTTATTAATGAAAGCATTTCTTAATTCTCAAAGATATTCTTCCTTTTACAATCTTGTTTTATTTTAAAAAATTATTAATGATTTGATGTATCAATTTTCAAATCGGCAACTATTGGAAAATGATCGCTTAATACTTTTTTTATGCGGATAAATTGGGTAACCTTAAATACTTTGTCTGCAAAAATATTATCTATTCTGAGTGTAGGAGAAATACCGGTGAAGGTGCGTGAAATGCCGGAGCCTTTTTGTACAAATGCGTTTTGAAGCCCTTTGCCGATTGTTTCGTAAGCATAAGAAACGGGTACATCATTAAAATCGCCACATAAAATGATAGGATACGGACTATGGTTCATCTCGTCTTTTATAAAAGAAGCCTGCGAGGCTCTTTTGATAATACCACTTTTAATTTTAATGATCACACTTTTTGATTCAGCTGCAGCATCGGTTTTAATACGTCCTTTATCAAGATAATTTAAATTTTCTTGCGAAAACTTTAATGACTGAAGATGCACATTAAATATTCGCAGCGTATCGCTCTTTACCACTACATCTATAAACTGGAAAGTAGCATTATAAGTGTTGGGGTTATTAACCATTGTTTGCTTTCTGATGATGGGAAATTTTGAAAGTACCAAAATCCCGAAATGGTGGTAATTATCAAAATCGTCTCTTAATTGATAAGAATAGAGATAATCTTTAAACTTTAATGCTTTTATAATATCAGGAAGGTAATTGATGGCTTTTTTATTTTCTCCCGCTACTGCTTCCTGAAAACAGGCGATATCAGGATCATATTTATTGACAAGATCAAACATTTCCTGCCTTATTTCTGGATGCACTTTATGATTTAGAATATTGAACAACTCTACATTCCAACTCATTATGCGGATGTCATCCGGCTGTTTTGTTATCGAAAAAGAGGAAGGAGAATTTAAAGGAAAAATATTTTTAACCGCATTGAGTGAAATAATAATTACAAATAAAGAAATGAGGCTCCAAAGTGGTCTTGTAAAAAGCCAGAATAAGATAAACACTAACAATAAAAGAAGCAGGTAAGGGAGCGCTAAAGTGAAAAGGCTTAAAAACCACCATTTCACAGGATCGAAATATTCTACATTAGCACCCAAAAGAAAAAAAATACCAATAACAATATTCGAAACAATAAATACTTTTTTAGTAAACCTGCGAAGAAAAGGCTTTTCCATTTGCAGCAATTCGTTTTGATGTGAACACCATTGAGTAAAGAAACGGTTTAAAAATCAGTTTCACGGGCTTTTTTTAAAATACTTTTTTCTTCATCTGTCAAATGATCAATCCCTTTTTGATTTATTTTATCAAGAATCTGATCTATCCTTTGTTGGGTTACAACAGCGTTTTTCTGATAAGGTTTTCTGCCGCCGGTATTATAAAAGACTTTCTCTTTCAGTGCTTGTTTTTGAGCCGGCTTTTTATCAGGATTAAATAAATTCATGAACCAATAATATACGTCAATCATCCACTTGCTCCAATCGTATCCTTTTTTCATGCTTATCACAAATAAGTAGCCGGTAAGGCCGCCTCCAAGATGTGCCAGATGATGCCCCGTGCCACCACTTCCGGCAAAATCAATCATCACATATAAAAGAGTAAGTATCCATAGTGGAATACCTCCATTCAACATTCTGAATAACCGGAAATTGGGAGCAAGTACCGTGGTAGCCACGGCTATAGCCATTATAGAAGCGTTGCCGCCCAGCATTGTAGAATATTCAATTCCGTCTTTAAGCTGGGGAATGGCGTAGCTGGCTGTTATAAAAA
The DNA here is from genome assembly GCA_039922575.1 of Ginsengibacter sp. Classification (GTDB taxonomy): domain Bacteria; phylum Bacteroidota; class Bacteroidia; order Chitinophagales; family Chitinophagaceae; genus Ginsengibacter. The sequence continues at coordinate 3,518 of JBDTEK010000284.1, read as the reverse complement.
CTGCCGCACCGGCCACTCCGCCATATATGTAAAGTGGAATTATTTTTTTATTGCCCGATAAGTCCTGTAAAATAGAACCAAATGCCCAAAGCCAAAGCATATTTACAAGTGTATAAATAAAGCCGGAATGTACAAACATATAAGTCAGAACTGTCCATGGCATTATTGCCAGCGTATTCAATTTTGCCGGAATTATAAACCATCTTAAAATTTCGTATTTAAAAGCAGAATCAGAAGATTGTGTCATGTAATAAATGACCTGGATAAGTCCGAAAGAAATGAAAATCATTACGTTGATGGCAACAAGAGCCATCAACGCATTATTGTCATCACCCAGCGTCAATTTTTTTAAACGCTTGTCCAAATATCTTTCTGACTCTCCCATGTGCTGCATTGATTAAGATCTGCGAAGTAAAATTACCAAATTAGCCGCAGTAAAAATGATCTTTAATGAAAATTTTTCCTATTAGTTTTATTCCATATGATGACAAGAATAAACCCCATTACAAGGCCGCCGAGATGAGCGAAATGCGCAACATTATCTCCGGAGCCTGCAAAGCCGCCGAAAATATCTATTCCCGCATAGATCACTGCAAGCCATTTGGCTTTTATGGGAAAGGGAATTGGTAAAATGTAGAATTGGATATTTGGAAATGTATATGCAAAAGCTGCCAATAGCCCCATTACCGCACCAGATGCCCCAATAGCTGCCCCCTGTGGTACCAGGAACATTTGCGCTAAACCTGCTGCCAGGCCACAAAGAAAGTAGAAAATGAGAAATCTTTTTGGCCCCCAGGTTTTTTCTAAAACAGCGCCAAATAACCACAAAGCGTACATATTAAAAAGTATATGGAAGAAATTGGCGTGTGCGAACATATGCGTAACCAGTTGGTACGGCTTAAAAAGCCCGGTATCGTAAGAATAAAGAGCCAGCCTGTTGGTTAGCCAACTCGTTTCACCACCGGTTTTGTCGAATGCAAGCTGTGCTACAAAAACAATCGCATTAATGATAATGAGATTTAAAACCACAGGAGTTGCTGATTGAGAGGGCCGGTAACTGTTATATGCCATTCAATAAAAAATTTAGGTCGCAATTTCGGAAATAATTATTCAAATAACTAATTAGCCAATTGGCCAACAGTTAATGATACTGCAAGAAGTAAAAAGCGTGGATGATTTTTAACCTTAAAAATCATTAATTTACCCATGGTGATTAGAGGTTAATAAACTAATATGGTGGTTTTATTAACCGAAAAAACAGTAGATCATTTAATTTGGAAAACTCACTAATTTAACCCTTTTCAACTATGCTAATTAAAAACGAATTAATAAGATCTGAAGATGAAAGCTGATACCTCACGAGAGCAAGCGATAATGCTTTCGTATCAGTTTAAGATCAAAAAAAACGTGATAATTTTTGGCATATATTTTATCGGTTGCACAAAGGGTTTCCCTGGGAAAGTGATTTAAAGAATGTGGCAGACCGGTGGTGGTAATGATTCCCGGTTTTATTTCCGGAAGATAATTTTCAAAGGCGGCATATCCCACCCAGGTTTTTTTTTGGAAAAAAACGCAAAAAACATTTTTGAAAAAAGTTACTGGTCGTTTCTTTAAAATAAAATGTATTGGAAAAGTGATTATAAAAAAGAGGCACAGAAGAAGATCAAAAAAATATTTGGATCGGCGATACACCGCATCATCTAAACGATAATTTTCTTCTTTTGAAATAATCGCGCCAGCGGTATTTCGGTCATCGCTTCCTATGATGGTGTAGCTGCCTTTTGCAAAAAATTTGATACTTATACCTTGTGGCACCGCACAAAGTGAATCAATAATTTTTTTGAAGGAAAGCACTCCTTCACAAAAAATAATCTCGTCCATCGGGTATGATCTCATGAGTTCATGAAGATTTTCGAATCTGCCTATTGTGTTTTCCTCTTCTATTTCTGACGTTCCTATTCTTCCCAAAACACTTTCTTTTTTTACTGGCATTTCGAGGAAATGCCTTACTTCCTTAAATTCTTCTAAACTACCGGCAATTACGATTCTTTTATTTTCATCGCCCTCAGCGGCTGCTACAATTATTTTCCATTTAATTAATAGTTGTCGCACAATTGTCATAAATAAAAATGCGGTGATTGATCCAAATAATAAAATTCCCCTGGAGAAACGAAGCCTTTCGGGTAAAAGTGAATAAGCAGAAAGTATTACCAGCATTGAAATCAGTGTTGACTTATTCAATCTTGATTGTTTGTATCCATTATCATACAACCCCGAAATCCAGGAGGCCACTAAAAATAAGAATGTAAAAGCAGGAAACGCAATGATGAGCATATTTGGCGAATAGTTAATCTCCTGCTTAATATAGGCGCTCCAAAAAAGCTTTACCAGGTAAAAGCTCATTAAAATGATGCACGCGTCTATGACAGGAAGACCAATCCATTTTAAAAATCTTACAAAGGCGGCGAACAATGCACGCATCATTATTGCGAATTGTATCAGTATATTAAACAAACCGGCTTTTGAACCTCCATAATGTTTTTTTACAAAAATGCTCATTGCCTTGTAGAACATTTTAACATAATTCAGGCTTCCTTTTTTTGTACTTTCCCCTTTAAAATGAATAACACAGCTTTCTGAAAAATAATAATTTTTGTAACCTGCTTTTTGTATGCGAAAACTAAGATCTACATCTTCGCCATACATGAAGAAGTCTTCATCGAACCCATTTATTTGCTTTAAAATATTTTTTGGCATCATTATAAAAGCGCCTGCCAATACATCTATTTCGTGGTTCTTATTTTCATCAAGGTGCCCGAGATGATATCTCGAAAAGGTTTGTGAATGCGGAAAAAGCCTGGCAAATCCTGATAACTTGTATAATGAAGTAACAGGATCAGGAAACGCTCTTTTGCTTTCCTTCAAAAATTTTCCTGAACCATCGAGCATTTTTATTCCTATGGCACAATTATTTCCCTTTGATTGAATAAATGTGATACATTTCTCAAAACAATCTTCGGGTATTAAAGTATCCGGATTTAAAAATAAAATATATTCACCATGGGCTATGGTTAGCGCCTGGTTGTTGGCTTTCGCAAATCCAACATTTGTTTGGTTCCATATAAAATGTACTTCATTGAATTTATTTTGAAAAAAAGAGAAACTGTCGTCAGTTGAATTATTATCTATTACAATTATTTCTCCATCAATAAAGTGCATCGCCTTTTGTACAGAATGCAGGCACTGTTCAAGAAAGTATTTAACATTATAATTAATTATGATGACGGAGAGTTGCATTCGCGTTAGCCAATTAGCCAATTAGCTAATTCAGTGCAACTTATTAAATTTATTCCAATCTTTGCAGCATGTATAAAGAAACATTAATAAGGGCAACCAATGCCGGCGCCGCTGAATTAAAGAAATATTTCAACGGCAAATTTACTATCAGTCACAAAGAAGGAATTAACGACCTGGTAACGCAGGCGGATTTTGCATCTGACAAAGCGATACGAAGTATT
>JBDTEK010000283.1:0-6476 GCA_039922575.1 Ginsengibacter sp. | reverse complement strand
TGCTTTTATGCTATATAATGCGCCCACCATCATAGCGCCTGTATTTCCCGCGCTTATGAAGGCATCCACCTTTGAAGAAGCTAACAAATGAAATCCGATAGCAATGGAAGATTGTTGTTTTTCTTTTAAAGCTTTCGTGGGGTGTTCATGCATTTCTATTGTCTGCGCGGCATGTATGATCGTGATTTTTTTCTTATTGATATTGTTTTTTTCTACTAACTGAGTCAATTGTAATTCGTCGCCTATTAAAGTTAAATGCGCGTCGAGCTGAGGTTCATTTAAAAATAGAATTACTCCTTTTACAGCCTCAAGCGGTGCAAAGTCTCCGCCCATCATATCCAATGCTATATTCATAATTTAAGCAATTTCATTTTTTTGTTTGAATAAATCCAGGCTACAAATTAAATTACAGTTTTTTTATGAAGAAGTTTTTTAATAATCTAAATGTATCAAAAGTTATCAACCTTAAAAACTTCATTACTGCACCCATAAGCACTTTTTGCAAGTTTGGCAACTTTTAATAAGAAACGATAGTTTGAATTAATCTCAGTCAAAAGCAATAATTCTAACGTATTAATAATTATTTATTTAAATTTTCTCCAAAAATAAGTTATAAAACCAGAAGAAAAATAGCCACCTTTTTCAATTTTTAATTTCACTTAATCCATAGTTTTTTAAATCTAAATAAACAGTAACGAAATGCAATGGACTAAATTACGAATCAGGCGATTGAAAAGTTCCGAATTCACCTCTTGCTTCCACAAGTATAAGTTGAATCTGAGGCAAAAATTCAATTGACTGAGATGTTACTTCCCTACCAGAATTTTTTTCAAAATGTACCTGGTATTAAATACCGTACTGCTTAAATAAAAAAATCCAAAGATAAAGTTGAAGTTAATCAAACTTTATCTTTGGATACATAAGATGTTTAAATATTTATCAAGCCTTATTAGGTGCTTTTTCTGCAACTACTTTCCCTTTGTAGAAAAGTTTACCCTCGCTTGTGTGGGCACGATGACGAACATGTGTTTCGCCTGTTGCAGTGTCGACGCTCAATGTGGCTGCGACCGCTTTATAATGTGTTCTTCTTTTTGCACTTCTTTGCTGACTGTGTCTGCGCTTTGGATTTGGCATAACCTTAGATTAAATATTATTAATTATTATTTTTTTTAAATTGTTCCAATCCTTTCTCTAAAGGATGATTATTTTCTACTGTACCTGATTTCATTTTATTTAGCATCGCCAATACTTCTTTATTACATTGCGGGCCGCCTATTTCTTCTTCGCTACACATCCGCTGATTTGGAATACTCAGCAACACAAATTCATAAATCCAGTCGCCAAGATGCAGGTGGCTTTCATTCCGCGAAATATAAAATATATCGGGATCTTCCTCATTCTGATTCATTTCTTCCGGATTTTCAACTTGTTTGATAACCAGTTTAAATTCATCCCAAAGATTCAATAATAAAGGATTTCCACAACGGTCGCAGGTAACATTTACGCTGCCATCTATCTCAAATTTCAACATCATAAATGATGTATTTTTTTCAAGATTAACCTTTACGGAAACATCAAAATTATTGATGCCGTTTTCCTTAATATCAGCAAAGAACTTATCATTCACCTCGTAATTAAACTCGTGAATACCAGGTTTTAATCCAACAAAAGCTATATCATATTCACGCCTGTTTCCCATAACATCTAATTAAAGGGGAGCAAAGGTAGGGAAATTGGATCAATTTTTATACTTTAAAACTTGCCAATTGATTTTTTTGTAATTGCTTTTGTTTTCTTTAAAGCGCTGTCGTTTTTAAAACACAATTGATTATGGATTTAAAGTAACCAAATTTTAATAATATCTTCGTTAAAAAAAATTGGAAGAGTTGTTAACCAGGTTAATGTTTCATTTAAAAGTTGCGCCAGACAATTTCAAATATTGTAAAGGTCAATCGAAGGGAAATAAATTCTTATGAGTATTGTTAAAAGATTATCGCGGAAAGAAAAATTATGGATAATCGCTATTCTTCTTATCATTTTCATTAAATTATTTTCTTTAAATAAATTGCGGGTAGAAGACATTTACACGCACAATATTTATCCTTTTATTTCGCAGTTTCTTAGAATTCTATTTGGATGGATACCATTTAGTTTAGGCGATATTTTGTATATAACCGTAGCCTTGTGGTTGCTATTTACATTAATAAAAAATATCCGGCTACTTTTTAAAAGAAAATTGAAAGCGGAATTTTTTTTAAAAAAGTTTTCAAATGCGGTACTTATTTTACTGTTTATTTATATCGTTTTCAATATTTTGTGGGGACTAAATTACAACCGAAAAGGGGTAGCATCACAATTAGGATTAAATCAAACGGCGTACGATACTTCTGATGTGATCATGCTTCAAACTCTTTTGTTGCAAAAAGTAAATGCTTCCAAAAATTCGCTAATTGAAAGAGATATTGTTTATCCTGACAAAAAAGAATTATTTCAAAGAGCCGGGGCTTGTTATCGCGAAGCGGAGTTACAATTTCCATTTTTAAAATATAAAGTGGGTTCCATAAAATCATCTCTATATGGATGGATGGGCAATTATCTTGGGTTTACGGGTTATTACAATCCATTTACCGGTGAAGCCCAGGTGAATACTACTGTTCCCAAATTTTTACAGCCATATATTGCTACACATGAAATGGCGCATCAGATTGGATATGCCAAAGAAGATGAAGCTAATTTTGCAGGATATCTTGCAGCAGTAAATTCCACTGATACATTATTTCATTATTCCGCCTATCTCGATTTATTTATTTATGCAAACCGCGAGGTATATTATTTTGATTCGATTGCCGCAAAACAATCTTTTGTTTCATTGATTCCTGAAGTAAAAGCAGATATTGAGGAATGGAGAAAATTTAATTTGGCGCACAAGAGTTTTATAGAACCGGCAATTACCTGGATGTATGGAAAATATTTAAAACTAAATGAACAACCAAAAGGAATGCGCAGCTATAATGAAGTTATCGTTTCGCTAATCGCTTATTATAAAAAGTTTGGGAAAATTTAGCAAGTTGCTACCTAGAACTTACCACTTAAAATTGACTACTTACAGCTTCCCTGCAACTTCTTTTCTGAAATGATCGTTTGATAAAATTTTCAATTCAAAATCATTCATCCACTTTTGAAGGCGCTCATTTTCCTTCTGCGTAAGGTCATTGAAAAAATAGGCCAGTTCTATTTTTGTTCCATCTTTTAAAGTGGCGTACATCGCTTTAGTAAGAACGAAAATGGTTGATCCTCCTTTCATTCCTGCGTGACTTATCCATTCCCTGTTAGCAGGATCTTCCATTAATGTTTCTATTATTTTTGAAAGAATTTTGTAGGTGTCTTCATTGAATATTTTACGATTGTTTAATATGCTAACGATGTGTACATATTCTTGCGTGGTGGAGGCCGGAAGCCGGTTACTCCATTCTTGCTGCATTTTTAATGAAAGATCTTGCGGGCGAAATTTTTGCTTATAAGTGCTGTCGTATTTTAGCTGATTATGAATATAAGAGCATGCTTTTCTGTATTGATCATCAGTTAAGTTTTCAATTTGTTTCAGTATCTTTTCTTCATTAATGTTTTTTGGATTTTGATAAAGAAACAACGCCGAAACCCAGGGATAAAGAGTAGTAAATTTTTGAACACCTAAAAGCCCGTAATTATTATTGATGTTGCCTGTACCCAATAAGTCCATTAAATATTCTGTGTTTGCATTACTGCTAAAGAGGATCATGCCGCGTGCCACATCAATCAGTTTCACACTATCATTGAGAATATTTCCTTTTTGTTTTTCGTATTTTATCCAATCAGGATGTGCGTTCCCATCAGTGTTTGGGATATAATATTTATTGAGTTCTTTTAGTGAAACTTTATTGTTCTCATCAAAGATGTGAAAGGCGGCTTGTTTGGCAAATTCCAATGCAACTAAAATTTTAGCTGTGCTTGCAAGCGGCATTAGTTTATTTTCATTAAGTCTTGCAAGAACTGAATCGTTTTTTGTAAGAAAAAGAGAAGCCCGCGATTCGTTTTTTTGAATAAAATTAATCAGCGAATCTGCGCCCGATTGAGCAAAAGTGCAGGAAGAAAAGATTGATAAAACAATAATAATCAGTGACTGGGGAATGAATCTTTTCATCATCAATTTATTTTATTTTCCAATTTTTGTATGGTAATGTGTTGCGGTTATCACACACAGCAAGCGACTTATTTCGATCCGGCTTACTTTATATAAATAAAGGTAAATTTTGTAAAATACAAGAGGAACCTTTATAAAAATAATTCAGATTATTATCTTCTTTCCCGTACTGGAATGCGTTTTCTTCCTTCATTAAGCTGCCCTCTGCTTCCTCCTCCTTCCGCTTCGTTCATTCTTATTTGCCTGCCGTTGTGAGTTTTCCCATCCAGGCTTTTTATCATCTTTGAGGCTGCTGATTTATCCACTTCCACCCAGGCATTCATATCGCGAAGGTCAATCCGGCCGAGTACCTCTTTTTTAAGGTTACTTTCATCTAGAATATATTGTAGAAAGCTGGCTTTGTAAAATCCATCTTTTGTGCCAAGGTTAATATATAATTTTGTGAAGCCACCGTCTCTTTGATAAGTTGATCTTTCTCTTCTTTCAGCAGGTCTGTTGGTATTTTGCATGCGCCTGTCCCTGTCAATTTTTACATTCAGGTCATCAGCGTTTTCGTAATATTTTAAAAAATGGTCAAACTCAAGCGCAGCCACTCTTTTGAGAACTTCTTCCTTACTGATTTCCTCAAATTTCTTTGAAAGATCGGGCATATAAGTTTCATAATTGCTGTTCGAAATATCGGCATTAATTAGTTTTTCCATGAAATGGAAAAATTGTTTGCGGCAAACATCCTTTCCTGATGGAATGTCCAGCCGGAAAAACTCTGCATTTACCATTTTCTCAAGCTGTCTTATTTTGTAAGATTCGCGGCTTTGGCAAATAGAAATGCAAATTCCGCTTTTACCTGCACGCGCAGTGCGGCCGCTTCTGTGTGTGTAAACCTCAATGTCATCCGGCAATTCATAATTGATTACATGAGTTATCCCTTCCACGTCTATCCCTCTTGCAGCTACATCAGTCGCTATTAATATCTGGATACTTTTATTTCTGAAACGATGCATTACTTTATCACGCTGCTGTTGTGTAAGGTCACCATGAATAGCTTCCACTTCGTATCCTTCCTTTGATAATCTTTCAGAGATTTCCTGCGCATCTATTTTGGTGCGGGTAAAAATAATTGCATACATGCCGGGATTGAAGTCAACCAATCTTTTTAAAGTTTCATAACGCGATTGTGCAGGTGTAATAAAGTATTGATGTGCAATATTTACATTGGCTGTATTCTTTTTCCCAACAGTTATTTCCTGGGGGTTGTGCATGAAATTTTTAGAGATCGTTTTTACTGCCGCAGGCATTGTAGCGCTGAAAAGCCAGGTGCTTTCACGGTTCACTGTGTTTTTTAAAACAAAATCTATATCATCTCTAAAACCCATATTCAACATTTCATCGGCTTCATCCAGAACAACATACTTTACCTTTTCAAGGTCAATGGTTTTTCTTTCAATCATATCAATGAGCCTCCCGGGAGTAGCTACCACTATGTGAACACCTTTTTTTAAAGCACGTATCTGCATTACAATTGACGCGCCGCCATATACAGGCTCCACTGAAATATTTTTTACATATTTTTTATAAGCTTGTAAATCATTGCAAATTTGCAGGCACAATTCCCTGGTTGGGCATACTATTAATGCCTGTGGATGTTTATCGGCCGGCTCTATTAATTGTAATAATGGGAGTCCAAAGGCTGCCGTTTTTCCAGTGCCTGTTTGAGCAAGCCCTACAAAATCAGTTGTGCCTGAAAGTAAAATAGGAATCGCTTTTAATTGTATCGGAGTGGGAGTATCAAAACCAAGGTCTGCTATTGCTTTAACGAGATTTTCATTTAGGCCTAAACCTTCAAATGCATTCATTTATTTTTTTAAATTAAGCGGCAAAGGTACATTATTACGTTCAAAAGAGGTGGCAATTAAAATTTGTCAATCAAACCAATTAATTTAAAATTAACAAATTATATATTCGAAATCATCTAAACTAAACTCTATTTTTAGAGTCCGATAAACCAATAGTTTTATTTCTAAATAAATTCAAACAACCAAAGCAACTTTTTTTAAAAGCATTATATGCAAAGAATTTTATTATTTTTTTTTATCAGTCTTTTCTTCTTTTTTAAGTCTTACGGACAAATAGATTCAACTGATAAGAAAATATTGGATTCTTTATTGCAAAATGATGAGTTTATGAAAATGATTAATGATGATGATAAAAGTGCGAGCTATTTTAAAATCAATGTTGCCGTGGGCAATCAACTTTACAGTAGCCAAAACAAAGCAGTTAAAAATTTACAAAATGCTAG
>JBDTEK010000282.1:0-2701 GCA_039922575.1 Ginsengibacter sp. | reverse complement strand
GAAGTAAATTACACATATCAGTTTTGATTTGTACAATGGCATTTCTTGCATCCTGCAACGTTACCAAACTTGTGCCTAATGGAGACGCGCTTTATACCGGCGCTACAGTAAAAGTAAAAGACAGTATGCTTTCAAAAAAAGAAAAGAAAAATGTTCTTGAAAAAACAGAAAATCTTCCGCGGCCGTTGCCCAATAGCAAATTTTTAGGAATTCCTTTTAAACTGATTCTTTATGACATGGGAGGAAAACCCGATAGAAAAGGATTCATCAGTAAGTTCTTTCATAAAATAGGGCAACCGCCCGTTTTATTGAGCAGCGTTAATACTGACTACAATGTTAATTTACTTCAAAACTATCTTGAGAACATTGGTTATTTCCGTGCCGAAGCGAGCGGTGATACAATCGTAAAAAAGAAAAAGGGCCATGCCTATTATACACTCACTCCCGGACCTGTTTACACCATCAGGCAAGTGACATTTGATATGGATAGTTCCGCACTTGGCAAAACAATTACGGAAACCAAAGCCAATTCAATTTTACACCCCGGCGATCCTTTCAACCTTGAAGTAATTAAGGGCGAACGGTCAAGGATAGACGCAAATTTAAAAGAAGAAGGCTATTATTATTTTAGCCCCGACCTCCTGATTGTGAATGCCGATAGTACTGTTGGTAATCACAAAGTTGATATGCATTTACTCGTAAAAGAAAATACTCCGGCGATGGCTAAAAAGCCATATATTATTGACAATGTTTACATTTATCCTAATTATAGATTGAATGCTAAACGTAATGATACAAGCCATATAAATGAAAAACTGTACGAAGGATATTACATTGTGGATCCGGCTGAAAAATTTAAACCAAAATTATTTCCAAGAATCATGCTCTTTGATTCAGGAGACGTGTATAACCGCAATGATCATAACCTTACTTTGAGCAGACTGATCAATCTGGACGTTTTCAAATTCGTAAAAAACCGTTTTGAAGATTCGCCGAACAGTGAAGGAGACACGGGCAGATTAAATACTTTTTATTACCTGACACCTCTTCCAAAAAAATCTTTAAGAGCAGAAATCAGCGGCAATACAAAATCCAATAATTATGTTGGCGCTTTACTTACACTCACTTTTGGAAATAGAAATACTTTCCGAGCGGCGGAACATTTAGATATTTATGCAGACTTAGGCAGCGAAGTGCAATACAGCGGTTATCAAAGCGGATACAATACCTATAGGTTGGGTGGCGGTGTTAAATTCGGTATTCCCAAATTCGTGGTTCCCTTTTTTAAATTCAATACCAGCAATGCATTTGTTCCAAAGACAATCATTAATCTGAGTTACGACCTGCTGAACCGGCGAAAATTATACACTTTAAATTCCCTCAAAGGAGAGCTCGGTTATTCGTGGAAGCCCAACCTGAAAGTTACCCAGGAGTTCAATCCGATTTCCATAAATTATGTCAGAGCCATTAATGTAACACAAATATATAAGGATAGTATTGCCAAAGATCCGATACTAAAACACGCAATAGATACACAGTTTGTGATAGGCTCTAATTACTCCTATACTAAAGATCCATTTGTAAATAATGCCTTCGGATCGGGCTTTTATTGGAATGGAATAGCAGACCTGTCTGGAAATGTGACTGGATTATTAATACCTGAAGACCCGGTTACAAAACAAAAAAGACTATTTAACGCACCTATTTCACAATATGTAAAATTACAATCCGACTTACGGTATTATTATGCGATAAATACCAAAACAAGGTTGGCAAACCGTATTATTCTGGGTTTTGGATATCCTTATGGAAACTCGCAACAATTACCATATATAAAGCAGTTTTTTATAGGAGGAAATAATAGTATCCGCGCTTTCCGCAGCCGCTCTATTGGACCAGGAACTTATAGGGCTCCGGATGCAGACAGCCTTAAATTTATTCCTGATCAGTCAGGTGATATTAAGTTAGAGCTGAACACAGAATTGCGATATAAATTCAATAACATTCTTGAAGGCGCCGTTTTTGTGGATGCTGGAAATATCTGGTTGTACAATAAAGATACCAGCCGGGCGGGCGTGCAGTTTTCAAAGAATTTTTACAAGGAACTTGCGGTCGGTACCGGAGTTGGATTACGGATTAACCTTACTATTTTATTATTAAGAATTGATATGGGAATGCCTCTGCGTGAGCCCTGGCTACCGGAAGGACAAAGATGGGTTATCAACCAAATTGATTTCGGAAACCGCGAATGGAGAAGAAAAAACCTTGTCTTAAATTTGGCAATTGGATATCCGTTCTAAAAATAATCACCAATTGTAAGAAAATCTGTTTCATGAAAAATAAATTATTTTACATCGTTTTTTTCGCCCTCGTATTATGCAGTTGTAATTCTAACAGCGATAAACAAGAAAATGTTGTTTATAAAACTGAAAGAGATACCGCATCCATAAATTCCTCAGAAGATTCAGTACTCACCGTTATCAACCATCCATCATTATGGACTGTTGAAATGCAATCCAATGCGGGTACAGAAAGATTAAAAAAACCTTTCATCGAAACAATTAAATCATTTAGTCCTTCCCAGCTTATTGATACTCTTAATGATAATTATAAAGACATCCAACTGCATCTTTTAAAACTTTCTCACGATACCATTTACGTAGCTATTCCTGATAGTAAAAAACTCACACAGGAATTAGGA
>JBDTEK010000281.1:0-8797 GCA_039922575.1 Ginsengibacter sp. | reverse complement strand
GGCCATACAGGCCATGGAATAGTATCTCTTTCTGAAGGAGGTGTTGAATTGGTTCTAAGGCTTATATACCAAAGCGTCCAGAAAAAAAGGTTCATAATAAAATAAATGAGCACATGGTATTTAAATGCTGCTCTTTTTTGTGCAAGCCGCCAGAGTTCAGGGTCTTTGTTTTCTGTTTCCATAATTTTTGTTTTTAGGTTTATATTTAATTTTTATAACTATTGCAATGTTTATACCTTTCTGTCAATTCACCCACCAACATGATAAGTATATCCCTTCCGCTGGCAACTTTATAAATGGTTATTAATAGCATCTTCTGTTCTGTCGATGCCAATGCTTATAAAATAGCCAATGTATAAAAAACTTTTTGCCGAACCCATCTGTGCGATTTTATTTTTGCCGTTAGCAGAATAATTATAAGTATAAATATTGTTGAAACCTAACACATTCGTAACTGCCAGAACCAGAACACCAAACGATCTTGCATTGGTTTTTCCAAGATTGGGCAAATAATTCACGCTCAAACTAAGATTGTTATAATCTTTGGTACGACCATGGTCCTGCAATTTATAATTATTGCTATTGTCTGTGGTGATATAATAATAAGGCCTTCCGGTAGCAAAAGTGTAGGAAGCATTGAATTGAGTTTTTAGAGGCAAAACAAATTTTTTAATCACAAGCGATGCCGTATGTTTTGCTGTAAATGACGGTTCTAAAGCAAAAGGGTAATTTAAATAATCACGTTTGGTATCGAGATAAGAATAAGATATCCAGTAATCAATGTTTTTAATCGTTTTTTTATCACGCCAGTAGAATTCAATTCCTTTTGCATCGCCAAAACCATTGTTATTAATTGCCTGAAATCTTCCATAATTGTCATTGGCTTTTATAAGGTCGTCATATTTTTTATAATAAAGTTCTGTGCGAAAGGTGCGTGCGTTGTTCATTTTTAAATATTGTAAAATGTAATGAGTGGCCTTCTCAAAATGTATGACATTAATCGCGGGCAAGTATTTACTATTCGGATTCTGATAAAAAGTTCCATAAGCAAAGGATGCCTGACTATTGTCCGCAAATTTATATGCAAGCGAAACGCGTGGCGATAGATTCCATTCCTGCAGCAGTTGAGAGTGTTCTGTTCGTGCTCCAATTTTTGCAGCAAGGTTGTTGGTAAGGTATATATCTGTTTCGGCAAAGGCTGCAACAATATTTTCTTTCAGGGTTTGATTAAATGAAATACCGGTGTATTGTGCATAATTCATTTTTTCATTACTGAAATTATATTCACTTCCAAAACGAACGGCGCTTAAACCTCCCAGTGTTTTTTCAAAAACCACTTTCGCATTCAGGTATTCTCCCCGGTTTACAATGTTGAAATTTTTATATTGATACAATGGGTCAGTTGTTATCATTTGTTGCTTGTCGTTTTCATCTTGTAACTCATTGCTGATCTTATCTTTATTGGTACTGTAAGAGACACCCGCATTAATTCTCCATTGTGCAATTTTTTCTTTCCATGATAAATTATGGTACATGTTGAAATTATTCAGACCGAAGGCATCCTTCATAGTTAAAGAATCTACGTCCTGGTTTCGGAAGCCAACTTTGGTGCTGCTAAAAGATCCAAAGTATTTTAACATGCCTGAAGAAGAAGTCTTTATTCTAAAATTTATATCTCCTTGATTAATCACCGGAACCCTGAAATAATCAAACTTCTGTTTTATGAGGTTGTATACCAATGACAAATCGGTATAACCATAAGTAACCCCCCAGGAAGATTTTTTATTTTTAGAAAGTTTTTGAATGCCCGCATTGCCACCAAGATAAGAGAGGCCAAAAGAAGCCGACGTCCTTTCCGGCAGATCCAGTGATTCCAAAACAAGAATAGCGGAAAGTGCCTGCCCATATAACGCGGAATAACCTCCCGAACTAAAAGTAGTTCCTTTGAAAAGAAAGGTATTAAATCTTCCACGTGTAGAAAGGCCAGGCTCGCTACTATAGTAAAAGTTATTGACCTGAGTGCCGTCAATATAATATTTAGCTTCATTGGCTGTTCCGCCTCTTACAAACAAACCCTCACTCTCACCCACCTGCTGAGTACCGGGCAACGTTTTAAGGGCAGCAGTAATATCTGCATTAGCGCTGGCAGTTGTTGCAACATCCAATGCGCTTAAAACGCTTCCTCTTTTTTTATCGCCGGCTTCAAAAGTTCCGGCACTTATTACTACAGCTTTCAATTCAGTTATTTTTTCTTTGAGTGAGATATTTAAAACTATAGATGTGCTATCTATATTTATTTCTTTTTCAAAAGATTGATACCCTGATGAGGTTGCTTTTAAAACATGTATTCCTTTTTCTTTTGAAGAAAAAGAATAATTTCCTAAAGAATCAGTTGTTGCGCCATCGTAAGAATCCGCAATACTTATACTAATTCCCTCCAATGGCTTGCCTTTATGATCTACAACTTTACCACTTACCTTTATCTGAGCCATTCCATGAACGCTAAGGAGTAGAAATGGAAAAAGAAGAAATTTCAGCATATTTTATAAATTTAGCACAAAACTAAAGTAGTTTATTTTATAAACCAAATTTTTTAAAACTTATTTTTTTATATTCTTTTTAGGTTTATTTTATAGCCTAATAGAATGATTACCAGTTTATTATGAATTAAAATACCATCCCGCTGTTATATGTGAATGAATATAAAATTTATTAACAACGCCGAAAATTAATTTGTTTATCTGGTTTCAATTTGTAATTTAGCAATAGAATTTAATGGGTTAGTAAGTACAAAGAGCTGGTAGTGATACTGGCTCTTTTACTTTTATATCTGACAATAATTTTTCCCGCATTTATTACTCTGTCGTTTTCTATTTTCTTTTTGCTTTCTACTTGTAATGTTTGTTTAATTTCATTGCATTAAATTTTCATAAATGAGTAAGACAAAATCCGCTTTTTTTTGTAGTAATTGTGGACAAGAGAGTGCAAAATGGGTAGGCAAATGCCCTTCATGCAATGAATGGAATACTTTTGTAGAAGAAGTAATAGTGCGGGGAACTGAAAAGCCAACAACAGAATGGAAAGAGTATTCTGGCTTGAGTAGTGGATTAAAAACTATTTCTTTAAATGATATAATCAGTGGTGAAGAAGACCGGATTATAACTGAAGATGCGGAACTTAATCGCGTTTTGGGCGGAGGTATCGTAGGAGGAAGCATTGTGTTGATTGCAGGTGAGCCGGGTATTGGAAAGTCCACTCTTTTTCTTCAAGCTTCGCTGCAACTAAAAAATATTGTTACTCTCTATATAAGCGGTGAAGAAAGTGAGCAGCAAATTAAAATGCGGGCAGACAGGCTACAGATAAAAAATGAAAAATTCTTTCTGTTGACGGAAACCAATACACAAACTATTTTTAAAGAAATAAAAAAGCTAAAGCCACAATTGGTAATTGTGGATTCGGTACAAACTTTACAAACTCCTTATGTAGAATCTGCTCCCGGTAGTGTATCACAAATAAGAGAAAGTGCCGGAGAATTTCAACGCTTCGCAAAAGAAACCAACACACCGGTTTTTTTGATCGGGCACATTACCAAAGATGGAAATATAGCAGGGCCAAAAATTTTGGAGCACATGGTTGACACTGTTTTACAATTTGAAGGCGATCGCAATTATGCTTATCGTATTTTACGTACATTGAAAAATCGTTTTGGATCTACTTCCGAATTGGGCATTTATGAAATGACAGGTGAAGGAATGAGACAGGTAAGCAATCCTTCCGAGATTTTAATTACTCAAAAAGAAGAGCAACTAAGCGGCGTAGCGATTGCTGCCACTATGGAAGGTATCCGGCCATTATTGATAGAAGTGCAGGCGCTGGTAACGCAAAGTGTGTACGGCACGCCGCAGAGAACTAATACAGGTTTCGATTTGAGAAGATTGCAATTACTCCTGGCGGTTTTAGAAAAAAGAGGCGGTTTTCACTTTGGCGTAAAAGATGTTTTCATCAATATTGCCGGCGGTATAAAAGTGGAGGATCCTTCAATTGATCTTGCAGTGCTAAGCGCGTTGCTTTCTTCTTATGAGGATACGGCAATACCTATGCTCACTTGTTTTGCAGGTGAAGTGGGATTAAGCGGAGAAATAAGAGCGGTGAACCGGATCGAACAACGCATTGCAGAAGCAGAAAAGCTTGGTTTTGAAAAAATAATAGTGAGTAAATACAATACAAAAGGTATTTTAAAAAACAAATTAAATATAGAAGTAGTGCCTTTGGGGAAAGTGGAAGAATTGTACAGGTATTTATTCTAAAAAACAATGTCGGTTTAATTCAGAAATGATTTTGTAACTAATGAGATACTTTTTAGATAAAGCGTTTCCGGGCTAAAGTCCTGTCCGTTTTTCCAGGCGATGCTTCCAAAATTTGTACGAACATTTCTAAAATAATTTTCGTCTTTAAGATCGCTGAATATTCCTTTGTTTAAATATGGCTTCACATCAAAAAAACGAATTTCGTTTGAATCAAACTCAAGTTGAAGAATATAATTTTCAAGTGGTTTTACTACAATTACTTTTTTCATTTTTTATTGTAAAGGTTTTATATTAAACAGTTGATTCCCATTAATAGCCAATTCCCAGTTTGCAATTAGTTCATCTTAGTGTAGTTCAACCCATGCCGGTACTAATTTTAGTTTATTACCTGGCAATTCACCTTGCAAAACCTCGCCATTATTAATACTTATTACACAAGTAAAATCAGCTTATTTTATATGAATATGTGGCAAGTGATGCTTATCAGTATCAAAATAATACATCATAACAATAATGCCATAAAACATAGAAATAACCGGCATCCGTAACTTTTAGTAAAGATAATAAAACTTTAATTCCTTTAAAATGATCTTAAATCTAAAATGAACTTGAAACTGATAACGCACAATTAGGGAACCTCATGAAATTATAAGTATATTTATCAAATATTTTTAGAGAAATATCTTTTAAAAAAATGCCATTACTAAAATATTGAAATCTAATTTCTTCATAACATCTCCTTTCTTTCATTTTTTCTATCCGCACAATTGCATTGGTTGCGGAAGTGATGTAATTGAAAGCGAAAATTTTTTGTGCCTGCAATGCATCAATGATTTGCCGCATACCAACTTTGCCATGCATGCAAATAATCCGGTCGAAAAAATATTTTGGGGAAGAATAGCGGTTACTGCCAGTATGAGTGAATTTTATTTTTCAAAAGTATCCATTATACAAAATCTCATTCACGAGTTTAAGTATAAAGGAAATAAAAAAGTAGGTCATTATTTGGGAACCCTGGTTGGGCGAAGTTTATTAAACAGCAACCGCTTTAAAGACATAGATTCAATGATTCCACTTCCATTATATGAAAAGAAGGAGAAATTAAGAGGATACAATCAATCAGAGATTTTGTGTGCAGGCATTTCTGAAATCACTAATATACCGGTAATTAGAAAAAATGTGATCAGAACAGTTCACACAGAAACGCAAACAAAAAAGGGGCGCGCCCAGAGATGGCAAAATGTGGAAAAAACTTTTTCCATTTTAAAACCGGATCTTTTAGAAGGGAAACATATTTTATTGATAGACGATGTAATTACTACGGGCGCTACTCTTGAATCTTGTGGGGCGCAAATTTTAAAGATAAATAACGTTCGTTTGAGCATTGCATCATTAGCGTTGGCAACAAGATAAACAGTGCAACCTTACAATGCAATGTGTTTAAAACTTATCATTTCCCAACTTTTCACAAAAAAAGAGAACTGTTCTCACAATTCTCTTTTTCCAAAAAATAATATTAAAATTTACCTTGCAATGCCCATTTTTGCTTCTATTGATAGCGTAGCATGTGGTACCGCTCTTAATCTGGCTTTATCAATTAATTTTCCTGTAACACGACAAATACCATAGGTTTTATTTTCGATACGCATCATTGCTTTTTCCAAATGATCAATAAAAGTAATTTGTCTGCTCGCCATCTGACTTAATTGTTCTCTTTCCATGCTTAATCCACCATCTTCCATTGTCATATAACGATTATCTGTATCATCACCTCCCATTTGGTCTTTTCGGGTAATCAAACCCTGCAAGTAACCCAACTCCTTTTTTGCAGTTTCAAGTTTTCTCGTAATCAATTCACGGAATTCTACTAATTCACTATCACTATATCTCATTGTAGGACCATTATATTCTTCAGG
Source organism: Ginsengibacter sp. (assembly GCA_039922575.1). GTDB lineage: Bacteria > Bacteroidota > Bacteroidia > Chitinophagales > Chitinophagaceae > Ginsengibacter. The sequence goes on along the minus strand of JBDTEK010000281.1, from coordinate 2,574 downwards.
AGCCTGGTCAAGAACTGATTTAACAAATTCTGGCTCGTATTTTCTCGACTTTTCTGTGTTAGTCTTTGGCATTACAAAAGGCTTTTCCGATTTTTTAGGTACCTGATTTTTAGCCTTCACTTTTAAAACAGCTTTTTTCAATTCTGCTTTGTGATCTGTAATAGACTTTGGTTCTGAAACTTTTTCAACATGCTTGTGAACAGGTGCCGCTACATGTTTAGGGATAAATTCCTTTGTCTTTTTAGATACAGTTTTCGGAGCCGGCGCAACCGTCTTCTTAACCGCAACTTTTGTTGGTTTAGCCAATTTTTTAGGGACTGCTTTTATAACACCGGCCTTAGCAGTTTTTTTAACCGGCGAATGTTTTAGAATAGGTTTAATAGTTTTCTTCGATAAATTCAATTTCAATGCCGCTTTTTTTACCGGAGTATTTTTAGTAACTTTTTTTGTGACAACCGATTTTGGTTTTACCGGTTTTTTAGGTTCAGCCTTTTTTAAAATAACCTTTTTAGGCACGGCCTTTTTTAAAGACACTTTTTTTGCAGCAGGTTTTGCGACAATCTTTTTAACGGGCTTTTTAACGGGCGCTTTTTTTACAGCTGACTTTTTTGCGGGAGCCAATTTTTTTACTGACGCTTTTTTGGGAGCAGCAGCTTTAAGAATAGCAATTTTTTTATTCTTCGGCTTTTGAACAACAGCAATTTTATTTTTTTTCTTAGTAGGCATAGTTAGTTTTCTTTTTTAGTGACTTTAACTGTTAAAGAGTCATTGTTGACGTCAATTGTGATACCGTTTGAAATGTTCGCTAAAAATCCAATATTGTCTGCCAAAATTTCGGCGCGAATATACTCATTAAATTGTGAAATTATGTTTTTTACACCGTCTTTATCTTGCACAATTAGCAGTATTTTATCTGTTAATTCAAAATTACTTTCTTTTCTAATATTTTGAATCCGATTTACAAACTCCCTGGCATATCCCTCATTTTTAAGATCAGAGCTAATATCAAGATCAAGAGCCACCGTCAGACTGCCTTTTACAGCTACCTCAAAACCCGGTATTTCATTGGTACTTACCTCTATATCTTCCGGATTCAGATAAACCGGTTTTTCATTTTTTTCAATATAGTTAGTATTTAAAAGGAAATTTCCTTCCGTAATGCGATCAATTTCTTCATCTTTGAGGCTACCTATTTTTTCAGCCGCCCATTTCATACTCGTACCCAACCTTTTGCCTAAAGTTTTATAATTCGCTTTCGCTTTCTTTTTGATGAAATCATTGCTTGCCGGAAGTAGTTCAACTTCCTTTATATTCGTCTCCGATTTAATAATATCTTCAATCAATTTGACTCTCTTTTCAAATTTAATTCCGGAAGAAGGAATAATAACTTTTTGAAGAGGTTGCCTTACTTTAATATTCACTTTTTTGCGTAGCGATAAAATAAGCGAAGAAATATCGCGCGCAAGATTAATCCGTTCTTCAAGTTCTTGATTTATGCTATTTTGATCAACTTTTGGAAAAGTAGAAAGATGAATTGAGTCAAAATTCACCCTGTTTGTAACGGAATTTAAATTTTTGAATAGCCAGTCCGCAAAAAATGGTGCAATCGGAGCTATGAGCCCGCTCACCGTTTCAAGGCATTTATAAAGAGTTTGATAAGCTGATACTTTATCTTTTACATCGTTTTCATCGTAATTGCCATCGCTTTTCTTGCGTGAAGGTTTCCAGAACCGGCGACGGCAAAGCCTTACGTACCAATTACTTAAGTCTTCATCTACAAATTTTTCTATCGCTCTCCCCGCTTGTGTAGGTTCATAATCATCAAGGCTTTTTGTAACTTCTTTTATTAATGAATTAAGGGAAGAAAGAATCCATTGGTCCATTTCCGGGCGCTCATTTAGCGGAAGTATTTTTTCTTCAAAAGAAAAGTCATCTACATTGGCATAAAGCGCAAAAAACTGGTAAGTGTTATATAATGTGCCAAAAAATTTGCGTTGTACTTCTTTAATTCCTTCAATGTCAAATTTCAAACTGTCCCAAGGCGATGCATTCGTCATTAAATACCATCGCGTAGCATCGGGTCCAAATATTTCCAGCGTTTCAAACGGATCTACTACATTTCCTATGCGCTTACTCATTTTATTTCCGTTCTTGTCCAGCACCAATCCATTTGAAATAACAGCTTTATACGCTCTGCCATCTATTTTATCTGTGGGCAATCCTGCTTTTTTCAAAACCTCTTCAACACTTTCTTTGAGTAAACTACCTAAAGCATGGAGTGTATAAAACCAACCTCTTGTCTGGTCAACTCCTTCGGCAATAAAATCTGCAGGATAGTTTTGGGCAAACAAATCTACATTCTCAAATGGGAAATGCCATTGTGCATAGGGCATTGAGCCGCTATCAAACCACACATCTACTAAATCAGGAACCCTTTTCAATTCTTTCCCTTCGGGAGATACCAAAATGATTTCATCCACATAAGGTTTATGCAGGTCAGAAGTGATTTTTTCTATATAATCTTTCATTTCTGCATCGCTTTTTATGGAAGCAGGAATTTTCATCACCCCTTTT
>JBDTEK010000280.1:0-10419 GCA_039922575.1 Ginsengibacter sp. | reverse complement strand
AAATCAACTTTGCAGAGTCGGCACGGGAAATGATCGTTACCGGAAATTATCATCGTGTACAAATTAATTTTCAGCCTTTTGCCGAAAAACCGCCTTTTTTCTTTTGGCTACAGGCGTCTGCTATGAAAGTATTTGGGATCAATGAATTTGCAGCACGATTTCCCAATGCTATTTTTGGGATCATCACTTTAGTTACCTTTTTTTTTATCGGTAAAAAATATAAATCACCACGGTTTGGGTTTATCTGGGCTATCAGTTATCTCGGCACTTTTCTTCCGCATTTGTATTTCAAATCAGCCATTATAGATCCCGTATTTAATTATTTTATTTTCCTGGGAATTTATTTTATGTACAAAGATCTTATCACTAAATCTTTTGAGGAAAAAAGTATAGTAAACAAATATCTTAATGTCTCATTGGCAGGACTTTTCATTGGTTTAGGAACCTTAACAAAGGGTCCCGTCGCACTATTGGTTTTTATACTAGCATTCCTGGTTTATTTTATCTTTAAAAGATTCAGAAATTTCCCCGGAGTAAAAAAAATCCTCCAGTTTGCTTTCTTCTTTACTGCTGTTTGCTTATTATGGTTTGGACAGGAAATAATGGAAAATGGATTTTGGTTCCTAAAAGAATTTTTATCCGTTCAGGCGGATCTCTTTTTGCATCCTGTTGCCACTCATGGCGAACCTTTTTATTACCATTTTGTAGTGGTATTTATAGGGTGTTTCCCTATTTCAATTATTGCTTTGCCTGTACTTTTTGGAAAAAATATTGGGCCGGACAAAGACTTCCAAAGATTAATGAAAATCCTTTTTTGGGTAGTAATGATTCTATTCAGTATTTCTAAAACAAAAATTGTTCATTATTCATCACTTACCTACCTGCCGTTGGCTTTTTTGGCTACAGTGTATCTCGATAATCTTATCGAAACCAAAACGAGAATGAAGAAATCGTTGCTCATCGTAATTATAATAATGGGTTTTCTTTTTTCTCTTTTGTTAACGGCGCTTCCATATATAGCCAATCACCATGATCTTATTTTACCTTATCTGAAAGACCCTTTCGCCGCAGCAAGCCTCAATGTAAATGTGCACTGGAGTGGTTTTGAAAGCTTAATTGGAATTGGTTATTTCATTGCAATATTGATTGGATCAATCTTCTTTTTCAAAAAACAAAACTGGAAAGGAATTCTTTTCTTATTTTATTCTACGGCGGTATGTTTGTTCATTTATTTAATTTCAGTTGTACCCAAAATTGAGCAATATTCGCAAGGCCCTGCAATCAAATTTTATGAAAGCCTGCAGGGAAAAGACGTGTATGTGTGGCCGGTTGGATTCAGAAGTTATGCTCAATATTTCTATGCAAAAAAATCCTCCTCACCGGTTTATGGTGAGAAGGATGAAGATTTTTTATTAAAAGGAAATATTACAAAACCCGCTTTTTTCGTAGTGAAAATAACCAATACCGGTTTCGATAGTACCTGCAACGGATGTACTTTAATAAAACAGGAAGGAGGTTTCAAATTTTATAAAAGAGAACCTGTTCTGAGATAAATTAAGCCACCGCTTTATTTACCAAATCTGCTGCTTCGCTAAGCAAAATAGCAGATTCTACTTTTAATCCGCTTTTATCAATTAATTCTTTTGCTACTTTAGCATTAGTTCCCTGCAGGCGTACAATAATGGGTATTTCAATATTGCCAATTGATTGATATGCGTCTATAACGCCCTGCGCTACACGGTCGCAACGCACAATACCACCAAAAATATTAATAAGGATCGCTTTTACCTTTGGGTCTTTTAAAATAATTCTGAAGCCGGCTTCTACAGTCTGGGCATTAGCTGTGCCACCAACATCCAAAAAATTCGCAGGTTCGCCACCGCTTAATTTGATCATATCCATCGTAGCCATAGCAAGCCCGGCGCCATTTACCATGCAACCCACATTGCCATCCAATTTTACAAAATTCAAATTAAATTTAGCCGCTTCCACCTCAGTAGGATCTTCTTCGCTGGTATCACGCAACGCTGCAATATCCGGATGCCGCATAAGTGCGTTATCATCTATATTCATCTTGCAATCCACAGCAATAATTTTAGCATCGCTTGTTTTAAACATTGGGTTTATTTCAAGCATACTACAATCCAGATCAACAAATGCTCTGTAAAGATTGCTTACAAATTTTACACAACTTTTAAAAGCTCCCCCGCTAAGTCCAAGATTAAATGCAATTTTTCTTGCCTGGAAGGAAGCCAGGCCACCACCAGGATGCACCCATTCTTTAAAAATTTTTTCAGGAGTATCATGCGCCACGTCTTCAATATTCATTCCTCCTTCTGTGCTGTACATAATTACATTTTTCCCTTTCGATCTATCCATTAAAACAGACAAATAAAATTCTTTTACAGGCTCCGCACCTTCATAATAAACATCCTGCGCAACAAGTATTTTGTTTACTAGCTTTCCTGCTTCGCCGGTTTGTACTGTTACCAATGTACCACCTAAAATATTTTGTGCAATTGTTTTTACATCATCCACACTTTTGGCTACTGCCACACCTCTTTGTTCGGTCCCTTTTATTTTTCCTTTTCCTCTTCCGCCTGCATGTATCTGCGCCTTTATCACCGCAAACCTGCTTCCATATTGACTATTAATATACCGGTAAGCATCTTCCGCTTCTGTAACCGTACTGCACGCAATGCCTTCCTGCACTGGCACACTATATCTTTTCAATAATTCTTTGGCCTGGTATTCATGTAAATTCATAGAAAAAAGTTTATGCGAAGATAAACATATTGTTGCATTGTTATATGGTTGAATTATAAGGTTGTAGTAGGAATCAGAATTTAAGAATTTCTCTATATGGACAATTTAACCATTTAGACAAATATCAATTAATACATTCAACATACCTTTGACGACATTTTTAAAAATTGACAATGTTGAAAGAAATAAATGATGCGGTACTGTTTATCCAATCCAAATATAAAAATGAACCTTCAGTAGGAATCGTTTTGGGTAGTGGGCTGGGAAGTTTTATAAGCGAAATAGACATAGAGTTCGAAATTCCATACAGTGAAATTCCACACTTTCCGGTAAGCACTGTAGAAGGGCATAGCGGTAAATTGATCTTCGGAAATATTTCCGGCAAAAAAGTAGTTGCAATGGCAGGGCGATTTCATTATTATGAAGGTTATTCAACAAGGGAAGTAGTTTTCCCGATACGAGTTTTAAAATTTTTAGGAATAAAAACTTTACTGATCAGCAATGCGGCAGGTGGCGTAAATAAAAGTTTTAAAGTAGGTGACCTTATGATAATCAACGATCACATAAGTTTACTTGCCATCAATCCGCTTATAGGAAAAAATGAAAATAAAATGGGGCCCCGATTTCCTGATATGAGTGAACCTTATAAAAAGTACCTTGCAGAGAAGGCAAAGTCTATAGCGAAGGAAAATAATATTTCCCTGAAAGAAGGAGTTTATGTGGGAGTTACCGGCCCAACATTTGAAACACGTGCTGAATATAAAATGTTGAATATGATTGGTGGTGATGCTGTGGGCATGAGTACTGTGCAGGAGGTGGTATGCGCTGTACACATGGGATTACCGGTTTTTGCTATGAGTGTAATTACAGATGTAGGAATAAGAAAGGAAGAAAATACGATAACTCATCAGGAAGTGCTGCTGGCTGCAAAGGAAGCAGAGCCAAAACTGACATTGATATTTACACAATTAATCGGGCAGTTATAAGAAGCAAAGTGAATGACTCAATTTCAAAAATTTTTATCCTGGAAAAGTCTTATCAAAAATTTTGGTATAGTCATTATTTTTATATCCGGAATACAGTTTTCTTATGCGCAGTTACCCCGTATCAGGCCTGGTTCCGGTAGTCCAATCAACTTACCTAACGTCAGTGGCAAAACGCAATCTAAAGACTCTCTCGGATTTCAACACCGGGACGACCTTGCAGATTCCATTACTATTTCTTTCCGAAACCTGGATTCATTAAAAAGCAATCATTTGGACTCCTCTATAAATGATTATGGAAAAGTATTTACTGTTCCTGGTAATTATGTAACTCTTGGAAATAACGGCAACGCCGCTTATCCAATCCTGTATACTCCTTTTCTAAAACCCGGGTGGGACGCAGGCTTTCACGCCTTCGATCTTTATAAATACACTATTGAGAATACTAATTTTTATAAAACAACGCGCCCATTTACGCAACTAAGTTATTTTTTGGCATCGGGAAAAGAACAAGTCGTAAAAGTACTGCAAACTCAAAATATAAAACCGAACTGGAATGCGGGAATTGAATACCGCTTAATATCGGCCCCCGGCACTTTTCAAAATCAAAACGTAAATCATAATAACTACAGATTTTTCTCCATCTACCAGGGAAAAAGAAAAAGATATAGCTCCTATTTTGTGATTCTTGGAAATAAACTTTCCTCGGCTGAAAATGGAGGAATACAAAATGATTCACTTCTGCAGGATCCAAGGCGTAAGAAGCGAGTGGCAGTTCCGGTAAATCTTGGGGAAGACTCAACGGCAAGTTTTAATGTATTTTCCACTAACATATCAACAGGCAATCTATATAGCAATTTCACGGCTTTCTTCAGGCAGAGTTATGATGTAGGTATTAAAGATTCAATCAAAATAAATGACACTACTACAGAGTATTTATTTTATCCAAAATTCCGATTTCAACATACCATAACTTACAACGCAAGCAGCTACAAGTACAAGGATATTTTACAAAATCCTGCCGCTGCAGAGACAGATATAGCCTTTTATAAACAACACTACGGCATTTCTTTAAATCAAAATAAAGGATTAAATTTCTGGCTTCAGGATAAATGGAAATTTGTGTCAAATGATTTTGTTATTAAACAGTTTCCCCAAACAAAAAACCCCGGACAGTTTATTGAAGCAGGATTACGATTGGAAAATTTTTCAGGAAATTTTTCTTCCTCACCCAATCCACAATCTATTTTACAGATTTATTCTTTACCACCTTTAAAGAAAAACTTTTATAACGTGGTATTGCACGGCCAATACCAAAATAAGACAAAAAATAAAAAATGGGATGCATTATTAGATGGAGAATTTTATGCTGCCGGCCTTAACGCTGCTGACTTCAGCGCTTACGCTTCTGTTACCCGGTTTTTGAATTCAAAATTAGGCGATGTACAGGTTTCATTCCAAAATGTAAACCGCTCCCCTTCGTATATTTATTCAGGAAATTCAGCATTTAACCTCGACAGTAACTCAATTACTAAAAAAGAAAATATTACCGTAATTACTTTCAAGGCCAATAATCCAAGATTTTCTTTAATGGCAAGAAATATTTCGATCGCCAATTATACCTATTTCAAAGATTTTTATCATACGGATCAATTTAGTGGATTGGTAAACCTCACTCAATTTACTGCTTCCACAAAAAGTAAACTCACAAAGCATTTTAATTTATACAGTGATTTTATTGTACAACAAACAACCGGTAAAAACCCAATCAGAGTTCCATTATTTTATACAAGACAAAGACTTGCCTTTGAAGGAAATTGGTTCAAAAACTTAAACCTCAGCACAGGCCTTGAAGTGAAATACAATACACCTTACAAAGCATATAATTATTCACCTGTGATGGGCAAATTTTTTCCGCAGGATAGTGTAATCATCACAAATCTTCCTCAGGTGGATTTCTTTTTCAATTTTAGGATAAAATCTTTTTCCGCATTTTTAACGGCTGAAAACCTGAACACAGTTTCCTTTGCTCAGGGTTTTGCATTTACCAACAACAATTTTGCTGCCCCGCATTATCCTACCCCGGGATTTATTTTCCGTTTCGGTATTCAATGGAGATTTGTAAATTAAATTGGAATTTAGAAATTGGGATTTGTTGAATTGCTGAATTGTCGAATTGTTGGATTGTTGAATTGAACCACCACTACACGTCATTGCGAAAAATTTCGGGGTTGCGAGGAACGAAGCAATATTCCCAACTTTCGTGGCAATCCCGACAGTTTATGTAGCAAGGGCTGTTAACTGTGAGAAAGTTTCACCATTCAAATTGGAATTTACAATTGGAGCGCGGAACGGATTTGATATGCACCGTTGAAACTCTATTACGATTTTATGAGTAAATTTGCACAATAAAATATAATCATGAAAAAAATAAGATCGTTTATCATACTCTTTATAAGTATGATCGCTTTTCAGTTTTCTTTTGGACAAACTTCAGTAAAAAACGAAACCATAATAGTGAATGGCAACTGTGGCACATGCAAAAAAAACATTGAAAAAAGTGCCCTGGAAGCAGGTGCTGTGACTGCAAACTGGGATAAAAACACAAAATTCTTAAACGTTAGTTATGATCCCTCCAAAAGCAATTCATCAAAAATTCAGATGGCAATAGCGGAAGGTGGATACGACACACAGGATTATAAAGCAAGTGACAGTTCATATAATAAATTAGATGATTGTTGCCAGTACGATCGCAAAGATTTAAAAACACCAAAGAAAGATCAATAACATTTGGAAACAAAAATACTGATCAGAAAAATTGTCGCAGACGACAATGCTGCTTTGGCCATTATTATCCGTTCAGCATTGAAAGAATTCAACGCAAACAAACCCGGCACTGTTTATTTCGACAATACTACTGACTCTTTAAGTGAGATTTTTAAAGTAAAAAAATCAGCTTATTTCGTTTTGGAAATAAATGGTGAAATAGGCGGTGGTGGAGGTTATTTTCCAACCAAAGGATTACCGGAAAATACGTGTGAATTGGTAAAAATGTATTTGTCAAAAAAATTCCGTAAAAAAGGGTTTGGACAGATGCTGCTTGAAAAATGCATGGCTGAGGCAATGAAAACCGGCTTCGAAAAAATGTACATAGAGACCATGCCCGAACTAACGAATGCCATTTCAATGTATGAAAAAAATGGCTTCCAATTTATTTATGCACCCTTAGGAAATAGCGGCCATACCGGTTGCGATGTTTGGATGATTAAGTCCTTATAATTTTATATTGACAGCCAACATAAAATTCCTTTCAGCCATGGGGAAATAATAATTTTCTACCGTAAATACACCCCCAGAAATATAATTGTAAGTATAGCCGTTGGCGATGTATTTTTTATTGAAAATATTATTTACCTGGAAAATAAAATTTACTTCCTTCAAAATATTTTTCGATAAAGTATAAGTCAATCGCATATTTTCAATAAAATAAGAAGGGATTATTCTTCCCAAATTAGAAGTATTATCTAAAAATTGCTTTCCAACATATTTTGATTGGAAATTGATCTCAGCATTTTTCAATGGAATAAAATTGATAGCTGCTGTACCAACCATATTTGGAGAAAAAGAAATATCTGTATTGGTAAAATGATTTTGTTTCTGAATACCGGAAGTATCATCGTAATCATCTACGTACTCTGTAAATCTTTTTATTTTGTTTTTACTAAGTGAAAGGTTTCCTGATACATTAATCCATTTTGATAAAACGGCACCTCCTTCTAATTCTACACCAGCCCTGTAACTTTGCGGAGTATTGGTTCTTGTATATGCGCCTACATCATTTATTTCTCCTGTATTTATTAACTGATCGCGATAAAACATGTAATAAAAAGTAACGCCATAATTATACTTTTTTTCTTTCTTTTCCAACCCCAATTCCCAGTCATACAATTTTTCAGGCATCGGCATCTGATTGATACCGGCTTCAAAATCGTCGCGATTGGGTTCATGAGAAGCAACAGACAATGACAAGTAAGCCTGATAATTATTTTTATTAAAAGAAATACCTGCTTTTGGATTAAAGAAAGAATAGTTTTTATTTAAAATAATTGCAGGGTTGGCTTTAAAGCCATTGATTTCATATTTTATTAATCTTTCCTGCAGGTCCGCAAATACTGTAAATCCAGAACCCAACGCCTGCATAACTTTACCATAAAAATTCAAGTCATTTTTTTGGGCGGGATTATTATAATATTTGTAATCAAGCGGAAAGCCACCATTGAGCGCCCATTTTACAATTCCATAATGGGCACCATCATATTCATTCCATCCACCTCCAAAAGTCAACTGGGTTTTATTTTTTTTATATTGAACCGAAAAAATACTTCCGTAAAAATAATTATCGAGCCATTGCTGCCTTACCAGGTCGGTAGCGCTTGTAGTATCTGTTCCGTGAATAATTACCGGAAGATTATAGGATTTGAAGTCTTGTTCCGATTTATATTCTTCATAATACCCTTTGCCTCTAACCAGGAAAAAAGCCGCATTGAAACTAATCGCAGAATTTAATTTTCTATTGTAAAAAAGCTGGTAATGTGTTTGAATGTAATTATCTGTCTCATTATTATAAGGAGTTCCAGGTTTTTCAGTGCCCATAGAATTGTAGGTGCGGTTGCTATCTAAATAACTTTCCGGTACGCCGCCCCATGCCTGGTAAGTTTTTTCTTTACCTCCGATCATATTAAAACGCAAAGAACTTTTATTATCAATATAAGCAGCGCTTACATAATACGATTGTAGATTTGAAGCAGCTCTGTCAATATAACCATCACTTGTAATTCTTGAAAATCTGCCATCTAATAAAAAATGATTTCCTAACAAACCGGAACCTGCTTTAAAGGTATTTTTCCACGTATTAAAAGAGCCAAAGCTATTATTAACTTCAAGGTATTTTTCCTTATTTACTTCATTTGTAGAAAGATTGATGGTAGCTCCAAAAGCACCTGCGCCGTTAGATGAAGTACCTATCCCCCGCTGGATTTGAATTGAATTGACTGATGACGAAATATCAGGCATATCTACAAAAAACGTTCCCTGGCTTTCAGGATCATTATATGGAATACCGTTTAATGTTACATTGATTCTTGAAGCATCTGACCCGCGGATACGAATTCCCGTGTAGCCAACACCGTTACCTGCATCAGAATTAATAATTACGGAAGGAATATTATTTAATAAAAAAGGAAGGTCTTGTCCAAGGTTTACTTTTTCTATTTCTTTCTTACTCAGATTTGTTTTTGTAAAAGGAGCTTTATCGGCTGCCCTTGTAGAGGTAACCTCAATATTTTCAAGCATTAATGTATCAGTCAATTTGCTCGTCACTGTATCCTGTGCCTGGCAGCAAAAAAATAAAATGCTTAGGCCAAATAGGAAACCTATCTTTTTCATTTATTTATTTTATTGACCAGTAAAAATGCACGAAAAAGAAGGTGGTAATAGATGATTTCCTCCCTTCGCAGGCATTATCCTGATCAGGTAAACGGGTATTTTCTCAGCGATCGCGCAAAAAAGCGGGATGCACCCCGGGTAAATAATTTTGAAATGCAAAGATATGATAGAAGGAATTATTTTAGGAAAAAAATGTAACTTTTCTACCCCAGCAGCGTTACACCAAAGATTTGATAAGAATTTTATAACTTTTATCTCAAAAAATAACGAATACTGTTTTGAAGTAAATTAAACATTTAAAAATCAATAGAAAATAATAATGAAATACTTTTTGGCTGTACTTTTTGCCGTTTTTTTAAATCAATTATCAGCTCAAACTATTATTAACGATAAAAATGCTGAAGTACGCGATGTAAGTACATTCTCCGGTATCAAAGTTTCTGGTGGTATTGATGTTTTTTTATCGCAGGATGAAGATTACGCCTTAGCCGTAAGCGCCTCCGATGAAAAATTTCGCGATAGAATTAAAACTGAAATCAATAATGGCGTTTTAAGTATTTATTACTCAGGAGGCCGGGTGGAATTTAATGAGCATCGTAATTTACGGGCTTATATTTCTTTTAAAACATTAGAAAGTATTGAAGCGTCGGGGGCATGTAATATAACAATCAACGAAATTTTAAAAGGAAGCAGTTTAAGATTAAAACTTTCCGGTGCGTGCGAAATTAAAGGCGAAATAAATATGAACAATCTTTCAGTGGATATAAGCGGTGCTTCTACTGTAAAAATAAATGGAAATTTGCAGAATATTAAGATAGATGCAAGTGGCGCCAGCGATTTAAAAAATTTTGATCTTATTGCAGACAATTGTGTAGCTAGTCTATCGGGAGCATCGGATGTAAATATCACCGTCACCAAATCTATTTCTGTAAAAGCAAGTGGCGCCAGTTCATTAAATTATAGAGGTAATCCCGATAAAAAAGACATCAGCACAAGCGGAGCCAGTAGTGTATCTCAAAGGAATTAACCTATTTCTTTATTTTATAAGTCATTATTCTATTTTCCCAAAACCCATAATAAAAATTGAGAATTACTTTGTTCCGAAAACACTGGTCCTATTTGCCTTGTTTTAATTCGGTATAAATAATATCTCTTTCATCTGCCAAAACACATTTCCTTTTTAATTATAGGTACACCAATACTGTGAATTAATTTCATCCGCTCT
>JBDTEK010000279.1:0-5819 GCA_039922575.1 Ginsengibacter sp. | reverse complement strand
AAGCTACGTCACTCATACTTTGCCATAATCATCCAAGCGGAAGTTTAAGGCCAAGCAGGCAGGATGAGGAATTAACCGAGAAATTAAGAGCAGCGGGAAAATTATTAGAGATTCAGGTAGTTGACCACGTAATAGTAAGTGACGAAGGCTATTACAGCTTTGCAGATGAAGGATTGATTTAGTTTTTAAATCCTAGTTCAGTGTAGGTCATCTTTCAAATTGAATAATTTTATGGTTATTATTCAAAAGTTTTGAAGATTTAAAAATTTTGCAAAAAGCAAGAATGCTCTGCAATTCAATCTTTACGATTACATGTATTGGGATCTTTTAGAAGGATTTCGGATTGAAAGCTCAAATGAACAGATCTTCAGGACCAATTCCTTTGGTTTGAATTCAGAGTTCCAATTACGAACTATAAACTACGAACTAAAAATCATGCCTGTGCTGTAGGCCCTCCAAAATTTAATGGCAATTCAACCGCTTCTATATCTTGTATAGTACCATTTACCGATTCAAATTTTTTCACATTGTCTATCATGGCTTTCATAAAGCGCTTTGCATGTGTGGGAGTAAGAATGATCCTGCTTTTTACTTTACTTTTAGGCGTACCGGGCATCACGTTCACAAAATCAATTACAAATTCTGCATGGCTGTGGGTAATAATCGCCAGGTTAGCATAGCTTCCTTCCGATACTTCTTCAGAAATTTCTATGTTAAGTTGGTTAGGTGTCTGTGGTTGATCAGCCATAATTTTTTTTACAAAAGTAAAACTAAAAAGTAATAAGTTATAAGTAATAAGTCAATTGTAATTTCATCTATTAGGATTGCCACAAAACTCAAACAAAAATCCCTCCTGAAAGATTTCGGGATAATGAGGCGGAGTAGCCGTTTAGGTCGGCACCGCAGGTCGGACTGGCTGTGGGTTCCTGGTTTCTGATACCTGTTGTCTCATTTCAACATCTGAAATTAACACAAAACTCCGGCATAAATCCCCGGAATTTTTTCGAAATGAAGCGGAGTAGCAAATTCCTAATTCTTAATGTTGATTTTACAGGGTGCATTTCAAATTCATCCTGCTCTTGGGGACAACAAAATCGGCATAAACTAAGCATTTGATATAAATTTAATTGATCAGCAAATTTCTTTCTAATGATTCAAATGTCTGCTTTAACCTTAGTAGCATTGTTTCTTCAAAAAAAATTCCACCTTATTAGCTTATTTTTTCCAAAGTTTTTTAGTAGAATTTGATAAGTTTATCCTATTTCTTCAGCAAATGACATCTTTGATTAGGACTGTCAGAAGTAAGGTTGTCAAAATAAAATGAGTGTACAAGTTGCTATATTTCAATTTTCATACAATATATTTTATAGATAATTTAAGAAAAGCTAATAAGGTGGAATGTAATACAAATCATGGTTTCTACTAAGGTTGGCTGTATTTGCTGCTGAATTAGTTTTAAAAAATGATCATTAAAAAAACTTGATAGAATTAAATAAGATGCATTTCATTTATTGACAATTGTTCCTGGAAGAAGTAGGTTAATAAGATCATATTGAATGACCGGTTCTACTATGGACCTAAGTTGTTGAAACCGCTTAAAACAATTGATTAAATGTAATTAAAATTTAAAAGAAAGGAAATCTCACTTAGAGTTAATTCAAAATTTTCTGCATTGAGGTGCAACAAAAAGCATACGCTAAGCCGTTGATAATGAATTTATTGAAAATGGTGTATATATAATAATTGTCGCCGGTTGACGCCAACCGTTGCGTCTGATTTCGGGACAATGAGGCGGAGTAGCAAATTCCCAATTTTTATTGCAGATTTTTTTACACCCTATATTCACTTTCCCATATAGTAATTACATTTGCATAATGAATTTTAATGAAAAGCAAACTTTGCGAATAGCAATTTTAGATCTTTACGACGGTCTGGAAAACCAGGGTATGCGCGGAATAAGGCAGATCATTAATCAATTTGGAGAATTAAACCATTTGAATATTATTTCGCAGGTGTTCGATGTAAGGCAAAAAAATGAATTACCAGGTACAGAGCATGATATTTATATCAGCACCGGCGGGCCTGGAAGCCCAACAAAAAGTGAAGGAAAGAAATGGGACACCCTTTTTTTAAACTGGCTTAAAACAATGGAGGAATGGAATAATGATCCTTCTAAAAATGAAAAGAAATATATATTTTGTATCTGCCACTCATTTCAAATTGCCAGCAGATATTATAAGATCGGTGTAATTAACAAGCGTAAATCCAACTCTTTTGGAGTATTTCCTATGCACTTGCTGCCTGACGGGGAAAACGAACCGGTATTTGAAGGGATGTCAAATCCTTTTTATGCCGTAGATAGCCGCGATTTCCAATTGATACAGCCTGATCACGACCGTTTAAAGGAACTAGGGGCTAAAATACTTTGTATCGAAAAAGAAAGACCTCACGTACCGCACGAAAGGGCAGTGATGGCAGTGAGATTCAACGATTATCTCATCGGTACCCAGTTTCACCCCGAAGCTGATGCTATTGGAATGGGCATTTATCTTCAAACCGATGATAAAAAGAAAACAGTCATAGAAAATCATGGTGAAAAAAAATGGAAGTCTATGATAGAACAATTGAATGATCCAGATAAAATTTTATGGACCTTTTCTCATATTCTTCCTAACTTTTTAAATATCGCCTTGAATTGCCTGCATGCGGTAAAAGCGGCGTAATAGGTGCTGCAATTCAAAATTTTCGCTCCTTATTAAAAGTTGCCAACCTTGCAAAAAGTGTTTATGAATGCAGAGATGGAGGTTTTAAGGTTGGCAATTTGCGACATTTTGATACGGACCCTAATTTGGCCATTGATAACATAATAATCAATTATTGATTACTTTGGTTAGGTAAAGCACACAATTTTAATTACTGATACTTAATATCTATTTCTAAATCTATAATATTTTTCAATGGTACCGGAACTACGATCACAATTCAACGCCAATTTTACAGAAGAAAAATACAACCAATTTTTAAAAGACTTAAACAGTAAATATCCTGGCAATATTACTTTTCGTGTAGCGGAAACTCCCGTTTTTATTCCGAAAGACTTTACTAAGAAAATGCTTGATACCTGCGAATCAATCGTGGATATTATTGTAAGTCCGGGATTTAAAAAGTTGACAGATCGCGCAATTCCAAAAAAAGATAATGTGCCCAATGAAAATGAGCATACCGATTTTATTGCTTTTGATTTTGGTATTTGCGAAAATGAAAAAGGCGAATTGGAACCACAATTAATCGAAATGCAGGGTTTCCCATCTTTATTTGCATTCCAGGTTTATTATCCGCAGGTACTTCAAAAACATTTCGATATTCCTGAAAATTTTTCTCATTACCTGAATGGATATAACGATGATACCTATGTGCAGTTTTTAAGAGACATTATACTTGGCGGTTATGATACTCAAAATGTAATATTATTAGAAATAAACCCTCACGAACAAAAAACAAAAATAGATTTTTATTGCACACAGGATTACCTTGGTATCCCAATTGTAAACCTTACAGAATTGGTTCAGGAAGGAAGAAAATTATTTTACAGAAAAGAAGGAAAAAACATTGAAGTAAAAAGAATATACAACCGCATTATTTTTGATGAACTGGATCAGATAAAAAAGGATTTAGGCCCTGTGGTTGACATCACGCAGCCTTTAGACGTAGAGTGGGCGCCACATCCAAACTGGTTTTATCGCATCAGTAAATACACACTTCCTTTCATACAAAGTCCTTATGTTCCCGAAACTTTTTTCTTAAATGAGGTAACACAGCTTCCGGGCGATCTGGAAAATTTCGTTTTAAAACCACTATTTTCATTTGCAGGCCAGGGCGTCATCATTGATATAAAACAAGAAGATATAAACAGAATAACTGATCCGGAAAACTGGATATTACAAAGAAAAGTAAAATACGCGGATATTATTAAAACACCGGATATTCCTGCTAAAGCAGAAATCAGAATTTTTTATTTTTGGAAGAAAGGAGAAAAAAGACCTGTAGCCGTAACCAATCTTGCCCGTTTGAGTAAAGGCAAAATGATAGGTGTCAGGTATAATATGGACAAAGACTGGGTAGGCGGAAGCGTTGCGTTTTTTGAAAAATAATTGACTTAAAAAAAGCGGATTTACATTTTTGAAAATATCTTATCTTTATAATAAAAGATTAACACACCCAGGAAAATCATCTATAAACTAATATTTGTCCTCAAAAATTAAATATTCAGAAGAAGAATTGGTTGCTTTACTCAAAAGTGAAGACCAATCGGCTTTTGCGTATTTATACGATAATTATTCCGGTGCTCTGAATGGAATCATATATAGAATGCTCGGGGATAATGAGCTTTCTGAAGATGTTTTACAGGAAGCTTTTTTGAAAATATGGAATAATATAGGCAGCTACGACAACACCAAAGGGAGGCTATTTACATGGATGTTGAATATCACACGAAATTTAACGATAGATACCATACGAAGTAAGAGCTACAAGAAACAATCAAAAATCTTAAACACAGAAAATTCCGTAAATAATTTAAGCAATAAGAATAATATTAACCCGGCTGAAAGCTTTGATGCGCTCGGTATCAGAAAACAGGTGAGCCTTCTTAAAGCTGACCAAAAACAAATAATTGACCTTGCTTATTTTGAAGGCTTTACGCAAGATGAAATTTCGAAAAAATTAATAATCCCTTTAGGTACCGTGAAAACAAGAATGAGGACGGCAATAATGGAATTAAGAAAAATTTTAAAATAAAATTGATCAAAACCGAATTTATATCATCTGGTTTACTTGAGCTTTACGCTTTGGGAATTGCTTCTCCCGAAGAAAAAGTAATGGTGGAGGAATATTTGCAAAAATTTCCTGAATTAAAGCAGGAATTGAATGAGATTGAATCGTCGCTTGAAGATTATGCCCAGGCAAATGCAATACAACCTGATGCCTTTTTAAAAGAAAAATTATTAAATAAAATAGCATCACAAGCAATAGAAAAAGAAAAACCGCTTTTGCATGCAACACCGGTTGTCAAGAATGTTTACCGCATCCCATTTTTCTACAAACTAATAGCAGCAGCAATCGTTATATTTCTAATAGAAAGTATTATTCTTACTTATTCTTTTTATAATAAATACAAAAACACCTCAAAAGAATTACAACTGGCCCTGGAAAAAATGGAGCAGCAGGAAAAAGATAATAAGGCAATGACTGCCGATATAAGTGTGGTTACTGATAAATATGCCGTTCCGGTGGTATTAAACGGCACCCCAAAAGCGCCGGATGCATTGGCCAAAATTTTCTGGATGAAAAATACAGGACAAGTTTATGTAGATCCTACTAACTTACCTGAAGTGCCTACCGGCAAGCAATACCAGCTTTGGGCTATTGTAGATGGTAAACCTGTTGATGCAGGAATGATAGCGACGAAAAAAGGAATTTACCATATTCAGAAAATGAAATCATTTGGCAGCGTGCAGGCATTCGCTATTACGCTGGAAAAAGTCGGCGGAAGCCCGATTCCTACAATGGATGAAATGATAGTACAGGCAAAAATGTAGCCTATGAATCCTTTAGAATAAGATGACATGGCGACCTAATAAGTCCGACTTTTTTTTTTAAAATAAACTTTTCTACGAAGGTTAAAAGCAATAATTTCTGCAGACTTTAAATACGGCAAAATAGTGAATAATTTATCCTGGAAAAATCTACTAATTTATTCCTTAGAAAGTACGAAACCTCAGTAGAAAGAATAATCATTATTAAAGTCAACCTTACCAGCT
>JBDTEK010000278.1:0-4467 GCA_039922575.1 Ginsengibacter sp. | reverse complement strand
CGTTAATTGCTTACCTAACAAATGTCTTATGAAACGAAGAAATCAATTTTCAAATTACCTCAAAAAAGAATTAGCCCAATCGTCAGACCCATCTTCTCTCTCATTTATGTATTTTAAATTTGATAATTATTTTTGATGTAAAAATAAATTCGACTTACACCATAAGCTAAAAAAATACTTAATAAAAAGGGTACTGCTACATCTGTTGGATAATGCACCCCCAAATATATACGGCTATAAGCTACTAAACATGCCCACGGAAAAAGAATAAAAGGAAGCCATTCAATTTCTTTCCTGGTTGTAAAAAATAAATAAAAACTTAATGAGAACACATTGAAGGTGTGCGCGGAAACAAATCCATAATCGCCGCCGCGGTAATTGTTTACATAATGGAGCAGATTGCCTAAACCCGGAACATGACTGGGTCGTGGCCTCATTACCAGAGGCCTTATCACAGAAGATGAAAACTGGTCGCTCAAAAGTATTAAAGGAAGTATCAGGATAATTAGCCACCAACTTTCTCTTCTAAATTTCACAATTAGAAGAATCAGGATAAAAGCATATAATGGAAACCAACCTGTTTGACTACTGGCGAACCACATAATATTATCCCAAAACGGATTGTGATGGCCATTTATGAAAAGCAATATTTTTCTGTCAATTTCTTCGAGCGAGCTCACTATTTTTAGGTCTTAATTTATTAAATATATTATTGGTGACCATAGCCACAATCATGCTAATAATTACAGAGCCTAAAACATCGCTTGGATAATGAACACCAAGCACCATGCGGGAGTAGGCAACAGCAATAGCCCACAACCAAATAATAAGAAGCATCCACTTCTGTTTGAAAAACAACAAACTCATGGAAATTGCCACTATCATCACATCCCCTGTGTGACCCGATGGAAAAGAAGGGCTACCACCTGATGATAATTTTTCAATGTATTTGTCAACTTCATAAGGCCTCGGCCTGTTTACGGTATATTTTAGGATATTGATAATAATTGCATTGATCGTAAAAGCAAATGCTACCTGGTACTTTCTATATTTTAAAAAAGAAGTTTTTTTAACCAAGCCATAAATGATAACAATGATTGCAATGGCTATAGCAATAAAAGCAGCAGAATCTGTGATAAACCTGAAAAAATTATCTAATGAACGGATTCTATCGTGATTGATCAATTCAAGTATTTGGCGATCATAATCGTACAATGACATTTATAAAAATTTAGATTCTGAAAAGAAAAATAGAGCACAAGGAATTTAGAAACTTCATTTCAATGGAAAAGATTTGAAAATAATTGATTCTAATACAAACCTATATAATAATAATCTACTGAAATTACATATCGGATAATCTCCTTTTTTTATTTCTTGCTGCAAACAATATTAACTTACCTATGTAAATTGACGATTCCATTTTTACTGTTTTTCATTTTTATACAACAATCTTATCGTCGAAGGCAATACTACCAGCAACAATGGGAGCGCTATAATAAATCCGCCGATTACAGCGATGGCTAATGGCTGATGAAGTTCTGCTCCGGCTCCTATTCCCAAAGCCAATGGCATCAATGCTATAATTGCACCAAGGGCTGTCATCAATTTCGGACGAAGGCGTGTGGAAATCGCATACTCAATGGATTCATCTACTGATTGCCTTTGTAAGTTATCTTTGAATTGTAAAAAAGTAAAGATGGAATTTTCACCGATAATTCCTACAATCATGATGAGCCCGGTATAGCTACCCACATTAAGCGCTGTTCCTGTTAAAAATAATGCAAGATAGCTCCCTGAGATTCCTAACACGGCAATTACCAAAATGGCCAATGCTATTTTTACTTCCCTGAACAAAAACAGGATGACTCCAAATACCAAAAGGCTTGATGCGATAAGTATCATTAAAAGTTCTGTAAACGATTGCTGCTGCGAAGCATAGGCGCCACCATACTCAATATGATAACCTTGAGGCAAATGGATCTGCTTAACTACCGAACGCCTTATTTCTTTCATCGTACTTCCCAGGTCCCTGTTTTCGAGCCGGGCAGAAACCACACCCATTGACTGTAGATTTTCTCTTTCTATTTCCGCCGCACCTTCACCTACCTGTACGTCCGCCAATTCACTTATTGGTTTTAGCATTCCATTCGGCGACGCAATTTGTAATTTTTTTACATCCTCAACACTCATTTTTTTACTGCCGGGATAAACTAATCGAATAGAGTAAATTCTCTCCTTTTCAAAAATATTTCCAATAAGATTTCCTGATAACGAAGTTTGTAATTGAAATTGAAGATTAGCAGGCGTAATTCCAAATTGAGCAATTCGCGCATAATCAGGAACCACGGTTATTGATGGTCCCGTAATAGTAATCCCGTTAAACACATCTGCAGTTCCCTTTATGTTTTCTACAAGAGTACCAACCTGTGTTTCCAACTTATGTATTTTTTGCTGGTCGTCTCCGAATATTTTTATTTCTATGGGCTGTACAGAAGTAATTAAATCGCCAAGCATATCACCTATCACTTGTCCAAAATCTACGCGCAACGCAGGTTGTGATGCTTCAATTCTTTTTCGGATATCATCAATAACTTCATTGGTAGTTTTTTTTCTTTTCGCTTTTAGCTGAATCTGATAATCGCCTGTATTGGGTTCCGTTATAAAAAATCCCATTTGTGTTCCTGTACGTCTTGAGTAAGCGGTTACTTCAGGAGTGGCGGTAATAATTTTCTCTACCTGCGTCAATTCTTTATCCGTTTCTTCAAGTGAAGTTCCGGGAAGAGAGTGATAATCAAGCACTATGGTTCCTTCATCCATCTCTGGCAAAAACCCGGTTTGGAGTTTCGGCACAATCAAAACAATAGAAACGATTAATAAAGCAACAAAAATAAAACTGATCCATGGACGAAAAATAAAAAATGAAACCCATCTTTGTTTTTTTACTTCTACCGGTTTTTCCTTTTTTAAAGCTGCTTTTTTCTTTTTTGAAAATAAAAGATATACTACCGGAAGCCCTATCCATGTTACAAAGAATGAACAAATCAATGTAATGATCATCGTGTTGGTGAGCACATTAAAATAGGCGCCGGCCACACCGCTCATCATTATAAATGGAACAAAAATTACAATCGTACTTATTGAAGAGCCCACCATCGCGGGAAATAAAAAATGAATCGCTTTTTGTACAATGGTTTTATATTCTTCACCCGGATGCTCTTCATGTGTCCGGTGAATTTGTTCGACCACCACGATGGCATCATCAATGATTAAGCCTATGGATGCTGCAATAGCGCCAAGCGTCATAATATTCAACGTATAGCCAATCGCATTTAAAACAATTAAAGTAGCACAAAGCGTAACAGGAATGATAATTAAAACAGTTGCACTTGCTTTGAATGACCGGAGAAATATGATGGCTACGATTATTGCCAGTGCCAACCCGATCCATAAACTATCTGTAACGCTTTTTACTGAAGTATTTACAAAATCCGCCTGAATGTAATAAGGCTTTACTGTTACGTCTTTAGGAAGAATATCTTTGAGTGCAGCAATCTTCTCTTTCATTCTCTTTGAAAGGTCAATGAGGTTACTATTCGGCTGTTTTACTACTGCAATCAGAATGCTTTCCCTGCCATTCGCATTTACTTTTATGTATTCCACTTTCTCTTTTACCTGTATATCTGCAACATCCCTCAACTGTATTACACGCTTGCCATTATTGCTGATAACTATATTTTTAAGTTGCTCAATTGTTTTTACGGAAGCGTCTGTTATGGTGAGGTAGAGAAACCGATAATCTGATAAATATCCATTTGATTTTACAAAATTCGTTTGTCCAAGTGCTGCATTTATTGCATCAGGAGTTAGAGAAAGTGTGCTCATTTTTTGTAAATCAAGTTGCACCCAATACTCTTTAGTTTTACCGCCGATAATCCTTATTTCAGAAACGCCTTCCACCTGACTTAAATAAGGCTTTATGGTATACAGAGCGAGTTCTTTCAATTCTATTGGAGACAGTTCGTGGCTTTCCAATGAATAGCCCATCACCGGCAAAATGGAGGGATTCATTTTTTCAACAGTAATGTTCACATCTGGCGGAAGTGAGTTTCTAATCTCTGCTATTCTGGATTCTATTCGTTGCTGGCTTAGGTCTACATTGGCGTTCCAATTTATAAATGCAGAAATTTCACAGCTTCCACGGCTGGTAACACTTCTGATAGTAGTAAGATCAGGTATTTGTTTAACAGCATTTTCCAATGGGCGCGTAACCGTTACCATCATTTTATCTACAGGTTGCAAACCTGCATCTGCTATAATCTTTATTTTAGGGAAGGTGATTTCCGGAAATAATGATGTCTGCATTTTACTGTAGGTAAACAGTCCACCCAGAATGATCAAGGAGATTAAAACTGTAAGCGGGCTCTTATAAGTTGTGAAAAATAAGCCTTTGCTTTCAGAACCTGA
>JBDTEK010000277.1:0-5284 GCA_039922575.1 Ginsengibacter sp. | reverse complement strand
TTTTTTGTTGTTGTAGTAACATTTATTTCAACTTTAATGGCACTTTAAGGTACAAAAAAAGGAGCAGAAAACTATAGTTTTCTACTCCTTTTTTTGTAAAAATTTAAAGGACTTTTTCAGTGCCCTCGATAAATTTCCGGAGTTTTTAATATAAGCTGATTATTTTAGAATTCTTATCTCCCGAAATGGCCAATATGTTTATGACAAAGCCAGTATCAACTTTTATTGCATTCATACCTTAAAAAATACTGCAATTCAAAAAAACGTGGTAATCTATAAAAGCGTTATAATTCCAAAAGTCAGTCTACTTTTCAAGGCGTGACAACCCCAACTAATTACCACTATTCACCAGGCTTAAATGCCGGATTGTTATACATTGTTTTATTAAACAAATAATATTTTCCGTCTTTATAATTTTTCCAGTACCTGTGGCCAAGCACATCGTAATACAATCTGCCATCTATACTTTTATGAGCAGCACTATCGTTAACAGAAATCGTTTTGGGAAATACAGTTTTGGGCTTTCGCTTTATAACCATTGGTTTTTCTGCTATTACTGAAGAGGTAGTATCACCGGTAACTATAACCTCAGGCGTTTTAGAAGAATGGATTTTCTTACTGCAACTGTTCAAAGCTGACAGAATTAATAAAGCCATTATCAATTTAAATACTTTTTGCATCAGGGAATTTTTTTGTTTTAAAAAACTTTGCCAAAAGCATGCCATTGAAATGTCAAACACATTTAAATTCTCAACAAACGATTTTAAAAACCTTTGTGAAAGGATTTTATTAACCCATACTTTTAAAATCATTCCTGAATCAAGTGAAGAACTGCTATTCCTATCTTTATAGGATCGTCGATCAGTAGAAACAAATTAGTATTGTATCATCTGGTTAATGTATCGCTAATAAAATCTTTAGACTGTTTGATTGCATATATTATTTTCTGATTGACAGCATTCTAGAATTTAGTTGTGTAGAAGGTCAGGAGATGTGCGCCAGATCAATTGCCGGCGGTTCATTTTTATTATCTTGTAAAAAATAAAATAAATGATACGCTATCTAATATTTATCTTACTATTAACTGCATTTACAAATAAGAGTTATTCTCAAAAGAAGCCGATAGAAATGAATTTATATCCTGAAAATAAAATACCCGGTAACCTTCCCGGACCAGACGAAGAAACTTCTGAAACTGGTAATAATACTATTCTTATAAGCAAAGTAAGAAATCCCACGCTAACCATTTTTCTTCCATCAAAAGAAAAGGCCAACGGCACTGCGGTTATCATATGCCCGGGCGGTGGTTATAGTGTGGTTGCCATTGGCCATGAGGGGTATGAGGTGGCAAAAAGATTTACCGAAATGGGAATTGCTGCCTTCGTAATAAAATACCGTATCCCGAATAAAAAAAATCATCGAGATCCTTCAATAGCACCACTCCAAGATGCTCAACAGGCTATAATTACCGTAAGAAAGAATTCAACTTTATGGAATATAGATCCTTCAAGAATAGGAATTATGGGCTTCTCAGCCGGAGGACATATGGCTTCAACAGCCGGCACTCATTTCATGCACCCGCTTTTAGACACCATCCGTGGGGTTAATGTTCGTCCTGATTTCATGCTGCTTATTTACCCGGTAATCAGTGCTGACACATCTATTTGTCACGAAGGGTCCTTTATTAATCTATTGGGGGAAAATGCTTCTTTAGAACAGAGAAACAATTTTTCAAACGAAAAGCAGGTAACCCCTGGAACCCCTCCAACTTTTTTAGTGCATGCTTCTGATGACAAAGCGGTAAACCCTGAAAACACTATTGTTTTTTACCAAGCATTACTCAGGAATAAAGTACCCGCGGAAATGCATATCTATCAGAATGGCGGTCATGGATTTGGTTTGCACAATGCTACCACAAAAGAGGATTGGTTTGAAAGCTGCAAAAACTGGTTGGATGAAAACGGATGGCTAAAAAAATAAATAAGAATCTGCCCAAACAATCACTCCTGGATTGCCACAATTTAATCACATCTACGAATTGTTATTTTTATGGAATAAACTGAAGACAAGATAATTTATCGAAAACTTTGTCCTCCAATTTATTTACCAAACATAAAATAAGACGATTTTAATTAAACCAAAAAGCCTCCTCCGGTAACCGGAAGAGGCTTTTGGTAAAATATATTCTAAAATGTGTAACCGGATTAATAACCCATGTCACCCATTCCACCGCCCATGCCACCACCCATTGGAGGCATACCACCGGATTTATTATTTTCAGGTTTGTCAGAAATAACACATTCTGTAGTTAACAACATACCTGCAATTGAAGCCGCATTTTCCAAAGCGATCCTGGTAACTTTTGTAGGATCAATAACACCCGCAGCAAGTAAATTTTCATAAACTTCGGTGCGTGCATTAAAACCAAAATCACCTTTTCCTTCTTTAATTTTTTGAACTACGATGCTTCCTTCAATACCGCTGTTTACCACAATCTGGCGAAGAGGTTCTTCTACAGCACGGCGTACAATTTGAATACCTGTAGTTTCATCATCGTTTGCTCCCTGTAACTCGTGAAGGCTGTCAATAGCGCGTATGTAAGCGACACCACCACCCGGAACAATTCCCTCTTCCACGGCAGCTCTTGTAGCATGAAGTGCATCATCTACGCGATCTTTCTTTTCTTTCATTTCAACTTCTGTAGCAGCGCCTACATAAAGTACTGCAACACCACCGCTTAATTTAGCTAGGCGTTCCTGTAATTTTTCTTTATCATAATCTGAGGTAGTGCTTTCTATCTGAGCTTTTATTTGATTTACCCTTGCATCAATATCTTTCTTTTCTCCTTTGCCACCTACAATAGTTGTAGTGTCTTTATCAATAGTTATCGCATTTGCCTGGCCTAAAGAAGTGAGATCCACACCTTCTAATTTATAGCCCTGCTCCTCGCTGATAACAGTCCCTTTTGTAAGAACAGCCAAATCCTGCAACATTTCTTTTCTTCTATCGCCCAAACCAGGAGCTTTTACCGCTGCTACTTTTAAGGTACCACGCAATTTATTCACTACCAACGTTGCTAATGCTTCACCTTCCAGGTCTTCAGCAATAATCAGCAATGGGCGGCCACCCTGAGCTACTTTTTCAAGAATGTGCAAGATATCTTTCATGGAAGAAATTTTCTTATCATAAATTAATATGTAAGGATTTTCTAAATCAACTTCCATTTTTTCGCTGTTGGTAACGAAATAAGGAGAAACATAGCCTCTGTCAAATTGCATACCTTCTACAATTTCAACTGTAGTATCTGTACCTTTTGCTTCTTCTACAGTTATTACACCTTCCTTACCCACTTTGTGCATAGCCTGGGCAATCAATTTACCAATAGATTCATCGTTATTAGCAGAAATAGAAGCAATCTGCTCTATTTTTCCACCATTATCGCCCACCGCAACTGATTGTGATTTCAAATGTTCAACAACTGCTTTTACCGCTTTGTCAATGCCGCGTTTCAGATCCATTGGATTAGCGCCGGCAGCTACGTTTTTCAAACCTTCGCTGATAATAGATTGAGCCAAAACAGTAGCAGTAGTAGTACCATCACCTGCAATGTCAGCAGTTTTTGAAGCAACTTCTTTTACCATTTGAGCACCCATATTTTCAATTGGGTCTTCCAGTTCAATTTCTTTTGCAACAGTTACACCATCCTTAGTTACAGAAGGAGCGCCGAATTTTTTATCAATAACCACATTGCGCCCCTTTGGCCCTAATGTAACTTTTACCGCATTAGCAAGGGTATCCACGCCCTTCTTCATTTTATTGCGGGCTTCTATTTCGAAAAATATTTGTTTAGCCATTTTATTTATTTATTAAGATTTTAAAAGTTGAATTAACTAAGTTTAATTAAAATATCGGAAGCACGCATAATAAGATAATCTTCACCTTCAATGCTTATTTCAGTACCACCATATTTGCCATACATTATGGTGTCACCAGCTTTTACCTGCATTGGAATCAGGTTGCCTGTTTGGTCAGCATATTTTCCCTTTCCTACAGCTACAACGGTACCCTTCTGAGGTTTTTCCTTTGCCGTATCCGGAATGATAATCCCACCGGCGGTTTTTTCTTCAGCCTCATTGGGCTTCACAAGAACTCTGTCATCAAAGAGTTCAAATTTTTCTTTTGCCATAATTGTTAAAAATTTTTAATTTATTATTTGGATTGCAAATGTACACGAATAATTGTACCAAAGACTTTAATCAGTTTAGTTGGCAGGAAATGTAATTAACTGTCAGTTTTAGGGAGAATATAATCGGTCAAAATTGCATTTTATTATATTTTGATGGTCGTTTTCTAAACATTATATAACTAAATCTTACTTTATATAAAAGATCAAAAGTTTAAAATGTGATTACCCATCTTAATCAATTATACTACCTATTCCCGGTAAATTTATTTTAAGGTCTTTTTTCTAAATCATCATCACTTTGTACTGGCATTTTAAATCATTATTATTTTATCAAAAGGCAATTTGCCTGCTCAGGATTTAACAATTCCCCACTTCTTTTCAAGCTCAACTCTTTTTGTGTCCTCCAATCTCGGATTTTTATAATGGCCACTCCCTGTTTTCTGCCGAAAAGCTTCATATAAAGTAACAGCACATGCCACAGATATATTTAGGGATTTAATAATGCCGACCTGCGGAATAATAAAATCGCCATCACTGTATTTTCTGATTTCTTCACTTACTCCATAAGTTTCATTACCAAAAACCAACGCAATTGATTGGGTAAAATCCATCTTGTAAACATCACCTGAACTTTCTCCCAGGTGAGAAGTAAATACTTTTTGGTAATTTTTTCTGATTTCATTAAAACAGGTTTCGGGATCAGTAAACTGCCGGATCGTTAACCATTTATCTGCAGTTGATGAACTTTTATAGCCCCATTTTTTGTGTGGTGGAATTCGGTTATTTAAAACATAAACATCCTGAATACCCACTGCATCACAGGTACGCAGTACTGCAGAAACATTGTGGGGATCAAAAACATTCTCGAGAACTACAGTAAGGTCTGGCTGGCGATGATTGATTACAGAAGTAAGGCGGCTATATCGTTGTGGAGTCATAGATCATTCTTTTTGGCAAAAATAGCTTTCTATTAAAAACACTGGAAGTTTTAAAAAAACATATGTACTAAAAACTTCGTTCTTATATTCAGAAATACTTTTTTTAAGGCTGGCAATCTTTAAAAAGAAGTGACACTTTAAAATGCACGCCTTCAATTTT
>JBDTEK010000276.1:0-10375 GCA_039922575.1 Ginsengibacter sp. | reverse complement strand
CGATTATTATTTTATTACTGAAGAAGATTTCAAACAAAAAATTCATAATAAAGAATTTTTGGAATGGGAAATGGTATATGAAGGGAAATACTATGGCACTTTAAAGTCTGAAATGTCGCGCATTTGGGCAGAGAATAAAGTTCCGGTACTTGATATAGATGTGCAGGGCGCCATTCATGTACAACAGCAATATCCAATAAATACGATGGCACTATTTGTACAGGCGCCCTCATTTGAAGAGTTAAAAAAACGACTGAAAAGCCGCGGTTCCGAAACAGAAGAATCCCTGGTGGCAAGACTAAATAAATCGTCTTATGAAATGACTTTTAAAAATCATTTTGAAAACATTATCATTAATAAAGATTTCGATACAGCATGTGTAGAATCGGAAAACATTGTTGCCAATTTTCTTAATAATTAAAAACACCTTGTTCGGCGCAATTATATAAATTTGTTTCATGGACTGGACACCAATAATAGCGATAGCTGCAGCAATTTTACTCATAGGTTTTTTTTCCGGAATAGAGACAGCATTTATTTCTGTCAGCAAATTATCTATAGAATTAAAGAAGAAACAAGGCACATACAGCGGTAAAATATGGTCTTCATTTATGGAGAAACCATCCGGTTTTATAGGCACTACACTTCTTGTTTTTAATACACTGCTGGTAATATACGGGCTGCTATGGAGCAATGTGCTGGAAAGCGTATGGATCTATTGGGGAATTGAAAATCCTTACATACATCTGGCGGTGGCAACACTTATATCCACGCTGATTCTTTTATTTGTAGAGTTTATTTTTAAAGCCTTTTTCAGGGCAAACAGCAACAGCATCATCGGAAATGGTTTCATTACTTTCATTGTTAGCTCATTTTATTCTCTTTTTAGCTGGATCGCTATATACTTTGTAAGTGCCTCTGAATGGATATTGAAATATATTTTTAATGTAAAACTTCAAAATAAAAACGAAGCACTTTCAAAAATAGACCTGGAGCATTACATTCAGCAATTAAAAATGAGCGATGTAGATAATAATACGGAACTGAATAATGAAATTTTTGAAAACGTTCTATCATTATCTGAAACAAGAATAAGAGAGTGTCTTATTCCCCGAAAAGAAATTATAGCAGTTGATATCAATTCCTCTTTAGATCAAATTAAAAACCGGTTTATAGAAACCAAATTAAGTAAAATGATTGTTTTTGAAGATAATATTGATAATATCAAAGGATATGTTCACCAATTGGATATGTTTAAAAATCCCACCAACCTCCAATCAATGCTATTGCCTATCCCCGCCGTTCCTACCAGTATGAGC
Source organism: Ginsengibacter sp. (assembly GCA_039922575.1). Taxonomy (GTDB): domain Bacteria; phylum Bacteroidota; class Bacteroidia; order Chitinophagales; family Chitinophagaceae; genus Ginsengibacter. The sequence goes on along the minus strand of JBDTEK010000276.1, from coordinate 9,056 downwards.
GCTACTGACTTAATCAATAAATTTACCAAAGAAAGAAAAAGTATAGCATGGGTAATTGACGAGTTCGGTGGCACAGCCGGTATAGTGACCATGGAAGATTTGCTGGAAGAAATTTTTGGAGATATATACGATGAATACGATGTGAAAGAAGAGCTTGTTGATAAACAGATAACGCCTAATGAATTTATTTTTAGTGGCAGGCTCGAGCTGGATTATCTGATGGATAAATACAAACTTGAGTTTAGAAAAAATGAAGAAACTGAAACCCTTTCCGGATATATTATCAACCAACACGAGTCTATTCCCCGCCAGAGAGACCGCATTATTATTGATGATTACCAATTTGATATCTTAAATGTGAGTGAAACGAGAATTGACACTGTGAAACTGAAAATATTACGATAGGAAGTTGAATCAGGGGATTAAAATTTAAGTATTATGCCAAAACGTAAGGAGGAAGCAAACGATGAACAAAAATCAAAAGACTGGTTTGAATCTGATATTATTTTCAATTCTTTATATCCTCAAAACATTCAGCTATTAGCACAAAAACACTGGACTCCATTAGAGGTGGCAAAAAAGTCAGCAGAATTTCTTGCCATTAGTTCGGGGGCAAAAGTTTTAGATATTGGAAGTGGTTCTGGAAAATTTTGCTTAACAGCAGCACACTTCCATCCTAATACACAATTCTTTGGAATAGAGCAAAGAAAAGACCTGGTGTTTCTTTGCAATCAATTAAAATCAGAGCTGCAATTGCCCAATGTTTATTTTATTAATAAAAATATTGCAGTTATAGACTTTAAAGAGTTTGATCATTTTTATTTCTATAACTCATTTTATGAGAATATTGATGGCACCCAAAAAATTGATGATAACATAACCTATTCTGAAAAATTATATGATCAGTACAATCTATATTTATATAAACAACTTAATAAAAAGCCTTCAGGCACAAGAATCGCAACCTTTCATAGTTTCGGAAGAGAAATACCTTCCGGATACGAAGTCGTTCACACAGATTATGAGGATTATTTAAAATTTTGGATAAAGGTTTAAAATCATAGACGCAATTGCCAAAACATTTTAAAAAAAAAATCGCAGGCTTTTTTAAACCTGCGATGTAACGTATCAGATCACTTAAAAATCATCTTGCCTGTGGCACGCTTGCTCTTAACATCCAGGCCATTTTCTCATGCTGTTTCATAATGCCGGTGATAAAATCAGCACTGCCCGCGTCATCATACTTTTCATCAAAATCATCAATTAAAGTACGCGTTTTTCTGATGATCGCTTCATGATCATTTACTAATTCTGCCAGCATATTTTCTGAAACAGCCAAATCTTCATTATGCTCTTTCAACTCAGTTCCGTTAAGAAATTCTTTCATGCTGCCAAATGCAAAATGCCCTACTTTTCTTACGCGTTCTGCTACAGAATCAACGATCATTTGCAACTGCTGATATTGTTCTTCCAGAAATAAGTGCAGCGCATGAAAATCGCGGCCTTCAATGTTCCAATGAAATTTTAAGGTTTTTGTGTAAAGCACAAATTCATCAGATAAAACGCCGTTCAATTCATCCGCTATTTTTTTACTATTCGGCGTACTGATACCGGTATTCAGGTTGTCTTTAGCATTATTGTTTTTGCTTTTAGCATTGCTTATTTTGCCATTAGCAGTTTCTACTCTTTTTGCCATTTTGTATTGATTTAGATAATTTAAAAAATATAGAATAATATAATAATAATAATAGATACAACTTAGATGCCAATAGTAAAAGGATCTTAATTGTTGCAATTAAAAAATATAGTCACGGCTTACAGCTTTGTATTTCTTACTGTGATAAGTAATACAGGGAAGTTTGTCAACATGTTGAGGAATCAATTCTATAGAATTATTTCGTGGGACTTTTAATTTTTTAATCTTATTCAATTAGAAGTTAATTGCTATAATACAATAAAACATAATTTCTTATCGTTATATTTTTCCAATATCATTTTATGAACAATAGAAACCTGTTGAATCCGGTAAATATAATCAGTAGCTGCTGGAAAGTATTTGTATCTAAACTTACTCAAAACCCTGAATATTATAATATCAGATTTTATGCGAAAAATAAAGGAAGGCATAGAAATAAAAACCTGATGTGGTAATAACAAATAAAGTTATCAACAGTATGTGGAAAATACGGAAGTGAGAAAAGAGTGAATGTGCTATTGCAAATAAATTAAATCTTTTATTACTTTATCCTTCAAAATATCGCTTATTTTAAAAACCAAAAGTTATGAAATCCCAAGTTTACCAAAAGAAAACACTCTTATCGTTTTTCTTCAGTCATCTCACTAAAAACTTTGTCGCCCTTTTTGAATCAGGGAACAAAAGAGAATTCCAAAGGTTGAAAGATTTTATTACCTCTTAATTCTTTTTAACTGAAAAGATATTCTACATCTCCTTTAATAAGCTTTTTTTACAAAAGCGCATGCCATCAGATGCCAGTTCTCTAACAAGGATACGTTTGAAAGTTTGAAGTTGCCAAACTTTATTCTCCAATCGGATCCTTTGATATTATTTTATAAGCGAATATATCTCCGTCTTCCGCTTCCCTAAACAGCTATTTTATAAAGAATAATTCTTTTAGCTGAACAAATATTCCACATCTTCTTTGCTAAGGCTTTTTACAAAAGTTTGGTCATCAGATATTAATTCTTTAGCCAAAATGCGCTTTCTTTCCTGAAGTTGTAAAATTTTATCTTCAATTGTATCCTTGCATATCATCCGGTAGGCAAAAATATTTTTTGTTTGCCCAATACGGTGAGTACGGTCAATAGCTTGTTGCTCTACTGCCGGATTCCACCATGGATCCACGATATAAACATAATCGGCTGCGGTTAAATTTAATCCCACACCACCGGCTTTCAGTGAAATAAGGAATACGCGGCAGCTATCATTATTCTGAAAATTCTGGATAGCTCTTTCTCTTTCGTGTGGTGGAGTACTTCCATCAAAATATTCAAATTCAATCTTATTTTCTTTTAATTTTTCTCTTATCAGAGATAACATTCCAAGAAATTGTGAAAAAATCAAGGCCTTGTGTTCCCCAATATTTTCAGTTATTTCACGGTTTAATTCTTCAAGTTTGATAGAGTCATTCGGATATTTCTCATCTTCATTTAAGATGGCCGGACTGTCGCATATCTGGCGCAATTTCATTAAACCCTGCAAAATAGTAAGTTGTGATCTGCCAACGCCCTGTTCATCAATAACACCCATTATTTTGTCGCGATAAGAATGCCGGTAAGCCTCATACACTTTTCTTTGCTTATCTCCCATTTCACAAAAGAGAATGGTTTCTGTTTTGTCAGGCAGGTCTTTAGCCACTTGTTCTTTTGTTCTTCTTAAAATAAAAGGATACAGTAATTTTTTAAGGTGATCTTTTTGCTCCTGCTCACCAAATTTATCAATGGGAGTAGAAAACTCACTTCTAAAAAACTCTACAGAACCCAATAAACCCTGGTTTAAAAAATTCATCTGTGCGTAAATATCGAAAGTATTATTTTGTAAAGGAGTACCACTCATGCATATCCGGTTCCTGGCTTTCAGAAGGCAAGCAGCTTTGGTAACTTTTGAAAAAGGATTTTTGATTGCCTGTGATTCATCCAGAATAACATAATCGAATTTGGTTTTAATCAGCATCTGGATATCGCTTCTTAAAGTACCATAAGTAGTAATTATAATATCTGCGCCTGACAATAATTCTTCCACATTCTTCGCCCTGTTATTTCCATGGTGAATGCGAAATGTAAGCGAAGGAGTAAACTTTTTTATTTCATTTTCCCAGTTATAGATCAGCGTAGTTGGGCAAACCACCAGTGCCTTTAAACCGCCTTCTTCTTTTTCGAAATGACTAAGCATTGTTAATGCCTGCACTGTTTTTCCCAGCCCCATATCGTCAGCTAAAATGCCTCCCCAGCCCACCGTATTTAAATAATTAAGCCATTGAAACCCTGAAAGTTGATACGGCCGTAAACGATTTTCTAATTCCACCGGAACAGGAATTTCAGGAATATGTTTAAAATCCCTTAATCGTTCATACTTCTCATCCAGTTCAAAAGAAAGTTCCTTTTCATCACGTTGTTCATACAAATCATCAATTACGCTTAAATGAAATTTCGAAAGCCTTAGTTGATTATTTTTTCCTTCACCCACTTTAAAAAGTAATGCATACTTTTTGATCCATTCATCAGGCAAAATGCCCAGCGAGCCATCATCCAACTGTACAAAAGATTGTTTATTGGTTAATGCTTTTTGAATTTCATCAATACCAATACGCTGCTCGCCAAATGAAAGCTCCACTTTAGCATCAAACCAATCCATACCGCTGCTCAGGTGAATTTTTGTAGAGGGCTTTGCGGTATTAAAACGGAAATTTTTCAACGCTTCAAAACCAAAAACCGGTATCTTCATCTCATTCATAGCATCTACAAATAAAAAGAACCAGTTATTTTTAAGCACGTCCTGTCCTTTTAATACCAGGCTGTTATTTTGAGGCTGTTTTATAAATTGAGAATGTAATCCTGATAGTTTTGAAACAAATTCATCTTCAGCTTGCTTGTTTCTATGCACCATCAGCACTTTGTCATTATCAGGAATAATTATGGTTTCCTTGTCGCTCGCTTTTACGCTAAATCCTTTATAGTTAAAAACCGGCTGAAACAGAAGATAGTCGCCTTTTTCAATAAGAGTGACACTAATATCCGGATCACCTTCCTTGGTTTCTTTTACTAATGAAGCATCAAAAGAAACCTTGTAATTATGCGAAAGCGGCAATACCAATTCTCTTAAAAGCTGCGGCCATTGGCCATCAGGAATATGAAGTGTATTTTTAAACTTTTCGGCAACTAATGTTTCTTCAGATTTTTTCCATAAAAACAAGCTTCTATCGTACAAAAACAACAGATCACAATTCCATTGGTTCTCTGTGAGATTTACTTTTTCCTGGTCAAGGTTTACCATGCTTTCCATGAGTTTTCCTTTTTCACCAGAAGAGATTTTAAATTCCAAAACAGGTGAAATATCAGAGAGCTCTATTTCCTCCAAATTTTGAGTAGTAAACCTTTTTCCCAAAGGAAGATAAAGTACAGGGCTTCCTTCATTTTCTTCAAAAATGCGTTTCAGTTTAGGATGCAAAAATTCTGCTATCAGCAATTTGGTTTCTTCGGGATATTCTTCATTTTCCTGGTGAATGATGTTTTCCCAAAAACCGCTAAACGGCGAATTACGGTTTAAATATTTATTGATTTCAGATTGTTGAAGCTTTCTGGCGTGCTGTATCAGTTGCTTGTCTTTTTCGCTAAAAACATCTGTATTTATATACTTCGAAAGGTCTAATTTTTCTACGAGGCCGGAAAACGATTTTCTATCTTCGTCATAATTTCCCTGCACCACATCTATAGTTACGAATGGAAATACTTTTTCATTGGCATTAAAAACCAATGCCGCATATTTTCTTTTGGGCGCAAAAGTAGTGGTCGTTGGTTCAGGTGTATTTGTATCAATCGACGACTTGCCGGAAAAAGAGGATGAAACTCTTTTTACTGAAGGGTCTGTTACTTTTAAAAAAGGTTTTCCTTCTTTGTAAATAAATTCAAATTTATCGGAAAGATCATCTTCGAGACTGTAGCCATAGCCTTCCAGCAATTTATTTTTCTCCTTATCCCAGTTTCTGATGCTATCAAAATAATAAGGCCCGTAATTGTTTAATAATTGCAAAAATAATGCGGTCTTATGCCTGCATAAAGGATGAGTGCCGTCATCGCAAGTGCAGGAAGTATCAAAATTCCGTTCATCATTTTTTTGTAAAATAATATGAAAATTCTCTCCTTCCACTTCCAGTTCTGCCTCTACCATTTCACTGGCTGCGTTTAAAATATCGCACTTATTTCTTCTTAAAATTTCTTCTGCCGCAGCATAATTGTCCATACCGGCCAATATGCGTATCATTTTAAGATCAATGAATTTAATTTTGGCAACAGTATGTTTTTGATTATAAACAGTAGGTTCATTTGCATTAAGCAGATTTTTATCTACCAGATCCTGCAATTGCATGAGCGCGGCAGCTTCATGGCGACAAAGATCGCTTATGTTATACGGGCAGGAACAATGTAGTGAGATCGCTTTTGGGTCATTATAATTCTGAACCGATACTTTATAAAACGTGGTATAGCTGTCATCTCTTACCCGGAAGTTTACAGAATGCATCAGTTCATCATGATCCACTAATTCAACATATCGGGAAGAATATATTCTTTTGCCCCGGCGAATTACTTCATCAGTACCGGAATTATAAACATATTTAATAAAATAGGGTAGTGCCAATAAAATTATAGTTTTTTTATCATTGCATTTCCTTTTGAGGATTCCTCATTGCGAAAAAAGCAATTTGCAAAAATAAACAAAATTTATAGCAGGTGAAAGGGTGTTTTGAATAAAAATGATTCTCCTTTAAACTTTATGAAAATTTTTTATCTCTTATCAGCCTTCCGTTGGAATAAACCGGTAATGTATCAGCATTATCATTCCTCAGGCAAAATCGAATATCTTCTTCCAGGCCATAGCCCATCAGCCGGTGAAAATGAGAAGCGTTTTTTTCTTTCATAAAATTAAAAAGACCGCCATTGGCCTGTATAAACAGCGTTTCCGCAATACTGGTAGCGTCACAATTGATCTGGTATTTATTCTTGACACGATTAATAACTGCCCCGGCAAACAAAGTATCTTCCAGGTTGACCCGGTTTTTCCATGCCGCACACGCTAATACTACACTTTTATTTTGAGAAGAAATGTAATTACAAACGGAAGAAATGTTACAAAATGAACCGGTAATAATTGATTTTGCATTTGCGGCAAGTGCCATATGCAAAAGTTTTGTGCCGTTAGTGGTAGTTAGCACAAGCGTTTTCCCTTTTATGAATTCAGGAGTGTATTGAAAAGGTGTATTTCCATACTGTAAACCTTCTGCGATTTGGCCATCCCGTTCGCCTGCCGTAATCACTTCCATCTGTTTGCCCAGCTTAATGCATTCTGCCACACTATCCACCGGAATTATTTCTTTAGCGCCATTATGCAAAGCAGTGGCGATCGTGGAAGTAGCTCTCAGCACGTCTATTATAACAACAATACTATCAGTAAGATCATAATATTTCAATAAAGAAGGAGATAGAACGGTATTTAGAAGAGGCAGCGAGTGTTTCATTGTAAAAATTACGAATTAAAAATTACTGATTAAAAACATAAACCAGCAATGAGGAATGAAGAATAAGAAAGGAGGTCGAAAGAGAAAACAATGCATGTCATTAAGATTATTGAGTAATTATTATTTAGTAATTAATATAAAATTTGCAAATTTTGATTCCAATCGGCCAGCCTCAAGTTCACATACTTCTTTCGTATTATTTTTTATTTTACTCAAAAGGAATCTTTACTACTTTACTTGCCAGTAATTTATCTCTCACTTTTATAAAAACAGGTGTATCTATTTTTGAATACTCAATGTCCACGTACCCCATCGCTATTGGCTTTCGAAGTGTTGGCGATTGGGTGCCGCTGGTAACACGTCCAATGTTTTCCCCCTCATTATTTTTTATTTCATAATCATGGCGGGGAATTCCTTTTTCCATCATCTCCAAACCAATTAGTTTTTGTTGAATACCTTCTGATTTCAATTTTTGCGTTTCTTCTTTTCCTATAAAATTTTCTTTTGAAAGTTTAGTGATCCATCCTAACCCGGCCTCCAGTGGCGATGTAGTATCATCAATATCATTTCCGTAAAGACAATAACCCATTTCAAGCCTCAAAGTGTCTCTTGCGGCAAGGCCTATAGGCTTTAATCCATGAGGATTTCCTTCTTCAAAAATTTTATCCCAGATTATAGATGCATCATCGTTTTTATCTTCAAAATAAATTTCAATTCCGCCGGAACCCGTATATCCTGTTGCACTCACTAATACATTATCAATACCGGCAAATTTTCCTTTCACAAAAGTGTAGTATTTTAAATTTAGAATATCAATATCTGTAAGTGGCTGTAGAATTTTTGTAGCATTGGGACCTTGAATAGCAAGCAAACAGGTCTTTTCAGAAATATTATGCATTTCCGCATTTTTCAAATTATGTTTGGATATCCAGTTCCAATCTTTTTCAATATTGGAAGCGTTTACCACAATCATATAGGTTTTATTTTCTTCAATACAATAAATAATAAGGTCGTCAATAACGCCACCGTTTTCATTAAGCATACAGGAATACTGTGCTTTGCCGTTGGTTATTTTAGAAGCATCATTGGTAGTTACGCGTTGAATTAAATCCAACGCGTTCTCACCTTTTAAAATAAATTCACCCATGTGGCTCACATCAAAAACACCTGCATTATTTCTCACGGATGCATGCTCATCATTAATGCCGGTATAGCTTATTGGCATATTATATCCTGCAAATTCCGCCATCTTAGCGCCAAGCGCTATATGCTTTTTAAGAAAGGGAGTGTTCTTCATGATTTTTACTTTAAAAGAGGTGTAAATTTAGGCGAAAAAGGAGTGGAATACAAAGTTGTTGGATTTTTATATCCGCAGAAAGCAGACAAATATGAAATTAGTGGTATAAGTATTAGGTAGTAATTGACAATATTTTACACTTTCTGCATTTCATTATTTCAGGGGTGAAAAGTGTTGAAATAAAATTTCGCGACAATGAAATAGACAGTCCAAAAAAAGTATTAGGTAGTATTTACCCATCATTTTCGAAACAAAAACAAAAATTGTTTCGTGCTCTTATTAAAATAAAATTGTAGAAATATGGAAAACAAAATAAAACTATTCGAACAAAAAAAAGTAAGAACCCATTGGGATGAAAAAGAAGAGAAATGGTATTTCTCTGTTATTGATGTAATAGAAATTTTAACAGGAAGCAGTATTCCAAAAAGATATTGGAGTGACTTGAAAAAGAAGCTGGTGGCGGAAGGAAGTGAAGTGTACGAAAAAATCGTACGGTTGAAAATGCTTGC